>NZ_JBFRTQ010000094.1:0-47122 GCF_041474195.1 Vibrio sp. 10N.222.52.C3
GCCTCCTCCTACTCGATTATTTCAGTTTCCAATTCATTATTTCAGGCACTAATTTTCGCCTAAAACACTTAACTTACTCTTGATGAAGTCACAGTGGTCGACGTAGAGCAGTTCTGCTGTTTTACGGATCACAGAATCTTCGATAGGGTCAATTTCCCCGTCGGCATGCGCTACTTCCCACATCGCTTTGATTAAGTCGATTCGCACTGGCTGAGATAGGTCTCTGAGTTGCGATGTAAAGTCATACAGCGATACTGATTGCTCTACTTTCGGCTCTGCTTGCGCGAGCAGTACCTTTGATTGTTCTTCATCTAAATCCAGCAAACGCTGCAGAAGCTGTAGCTTAGCGACTCTTTCTGATTCATTGATCTGATGGTCGGCACCCGCGACTTCACACAACAAACTCGCGATGGCGATATTAGGTGATGTGCCTTGGTTTTTGCTTAGGTCCTGGCCTTCAATCAATTGTTTAAACATTGATGTGAGAGAATTGAACATAACGAGCTCCAGTTAAAATTTGTATCGAGTTCCGTAACGCTGATAGCTATCAACTATAACCATAAGCATAAGCATAAGCATAACTATTGGGTCTACAGAGTGTGATCGCAAGCGTCTTTACTAAAAACTGACATTACGGATACGCGAGCGATAAGGAGCATTTTATCAATCGGGCTCTGGGAAACGGGTAATTTTACCGTCGCCACTGAGTGTCGTGATCGATTGCGGTTTCCCATCAGTGTCTAGCCTCAATTCTCCAATCGCACTGCGGTTTGAAAGGCGATAGAAGGTCTGATTGTCAGGGCTTCGCTTTTCGATCTTCAAGCGTTTACGCTTAGTGAAGTAGTTCAAAACTGAGCGAGGGCTGTATAACAGGCGGTCCCATACATCGCAGAATTTAAGCAGCGGAGCAGGGAACTGATTTTTAATGCCACTGCAGGTGATTTGATAGATGTTCGGGCTGTTGCGACGATACCTAAGCTTGATGTCATAAGCGAAGGAGTAGTGAACGTCACCAGAAAGTACCACAAAGTTGGTTGGTGTTTTGGTATGGGTAAAGATACTGATTAGCGTATTCGCACTGCCCGGATGTGCCATCCAGTTTTCAGCATCTATCACTAATGGCTTGCCGATTGTGGTCGCCATCTTTTGCAGTGTTTCAATAAACTTCACGCCAAACATCGGTGCAGCAGAAACGATCACCACTTTATCTTGATTCATTAACTGATGTTGAAACTCAATCAGGGCTTCCCAGTCCATCAAACCTGAAGGTTTATTCATGCGTGACTCTGAACGCCAACGACGCGTACGAGTATCCAACACAATGACTTTAGGTGAGCTATCTATTGTGTAATGCCACTCTTCAAAGCGACTCAGCATCTCAATAAAGGCTTGATGCTTGTCTGGCTCGATGTTGCCAATAGAGTGAGTAGTCGCTGCATTGCCGGCTTCATTATGAGTTTGTTTACTAATGCGCGGTTGTTTAGTAATGAGCGGTTGAGCGACAAAAAGCTGTTTTGCTTGCTTGATAAACGTTTCGTCGAAGCTCTCCGGTTTGTTACCCCAACCCTGACACATCCAGTAAGCCGCGAGGCCGTTGCCTATCACTTGAGTGGCGAACTGGTTTTGGTCGACGGCATGTTCCCAACCCACGGTAAGGTTCCAATCATCAGTCACATCGTGATCATCAAAGATCATGTACGTTGGAATATGCGCGAACAGACGTTGTACTTGCGGTAAGCCAGCAATGAAATCATCCATGATGATGCTTTCATCACGCCATTGTTGCTGCTCAGTCGGTGTTAATTGGCGTCCACCTTGAGTGAAGTTATTCTCAATTAAACGCTCTCGATTGACGCATTGCCACAGTGTCGGAGACCAAACCAATAAGTACATCGCGATAAACTCAGACAGCGTGACCAAGTGGTTTTCACAATCGGTAGAGCTAAAAATCGGCACGCCACGGTTCGGGAAGAACTTATCGATCATCGATTCTGAAGCGGTGTGGTGCGGCAAATAGTGATGACGCTGGTATAAGTGGTATTCACTGTTATACAGATCGTCACTGCTGTTTATTTGTTTAATTTGCGAGTCAGTCGGTAAGCTTTCGCCTACAAGGCCAAGCAGGTGAATCACTTGTTGAATAGCATCAAGTGTTGGGCCTGCCACATGGTCGGCGTAGATCTGATCGCCGCTCATCATCAGCATGTCGGGTCTTTCAGCGACGGTTTGATCGGCCATCTTGTTATCGGCTGCAACTAGGCTGTCTTTGCTTGGATGATGCGGGTTGCGGCAAGAGCCATGAAGAATGTAATCAGCTGAGGTCGATATCTTAAACTCAACGCGAGATTTACCGTTGTAAACAAGGTGAGGGGCGAGCTCTTTTAGTGAACCTGACTCTGTGTGAATGTCATATTCAAGCAGCGTATTAGTCGGAAACTCACCTTGTAAGCGAATTAGCGTTATCCACGCATGTGTACCGATTTGAATCGAATCATGTTCTTCAAGCGATGAGGTATAAAACGGCTGGTCTTGTGCTGCTTCAGAATCGTCTATTTCTTGAGTATGAAGCTCGGCTCTGCCTGTAAGAGGCGAGCTGGTGGCTAACCAAAGTACTACTTCAGTCGCGGTGGTTTTTCTTAAAATGGGTCCGGCGAGTAACAGGGGAAGAGATGATGTCGTAGAGGGTTTCAATACGGTACCTAAAATCGTTGGTGGCTAGTCGTCGTGGTGTTCTTTTGTTTCGAGCTTGTTCGTGTCTGGCTTTGTGGTTCCAAGCGTTGATGCTTCAAATTCTACTGAGTCAGATTCTGTTGATTATGCTCTACAATCTCAGGCTCTGTCGTTTCAGATTCTGTTGATTCAAGAACTTCGATAACTTCTGAGCTAGAAAGTTCATGGCCCATTAGAAATATTGCCAATAGGGCATCGGCTTTGGTCTTGGTATCGGAAGGCTCGTCTAATAACAGTTCGAGCTTTTCTCGAATCATAGCAATCTCGTGCTCAACAAAGCCACGGCCTTCTTCATCCCCTTGATTGTCTTCAGGGGCATTATCGAATTCAAGAAATAGCATGTCACCGTCTAGGTTGGTATCCACCAAACGCTCAGGCAACCACGCCTCACCCATAACAATATCTGGATCGGAATCTTTGGGTAAGTGATCTATAATGTTTTGTAATTCGGAGACTTTCACAATACTTTCATTTAACCGAGAATATTCTACATTGTAACGGTCAATGCCGAGCAAACCTAAAAATAGTTAGCCGTCATGGTTAATAAATGTCTAATCAGTAAAACAATATTTTTTTCAAAGAGTAATTACACAAGAATGAAGCTCAAATATTTACCGACTCTTCCTTCATCTGGATTGGTTTTACTAGGTAGCGCTTTCCTAAGTGGCATTTTCGTAAGTGCTAATGCGTGGGCCGCTGAAGAGCAAGAGTGGGGCATCGCTGCAATGTTCCGTACAGCAAGCATCCCTTATGACACGTCTGGTGGCGACCAATCGGTTAGCTCATTCGTACCGATGCTGTTTTTCAAGAACGATTATGTGTTTATTGACGGTACTGAGATGGGGGCATACCTCTATCAAACTGACGATGAGAAGTGGTCTTTCAATGCTATCTCTCGCATGCGCTTTATTGATATTCCTGCATCTGAGCAGAACGCGATTGAAGGCGATACGGCGGACTTTGGTGCTCAACTGACCTACCAACTTGATGATTCTTGGTCTGTCGAGACGGAGTTAATGAGCGACAGTGAATACAACTTCCACGGTAACTTACGAGCTAAAGCCAAGTATGAAACTGGAGATTGGGAGTTTTACCCGAGCGCGACGCTGCGTTATAAAAGTGCTGATTTCAACAGTGAGTATTACTCCGCATCTAATGAAACCATTGGTGCTGGTGTTGACTTAAATGTTGGTGTTGAAACGCGTTACCATGTGGTTTCTAACTTGTACTTATTGGGTTCAACCAGTGTGACTCGATTGGACGATAACGCTTACGATTCTTCGATTGTTGAAGACCGTTATCAGGGGGAATTGTACCTTGGCTTTGGTTTCTTTAACGACAAAGAGAAAGCGCCAAAACCTAAACTGAGCAATGCGCCTTACTTACGTGTCGCACACGGCTGGGGAACGCCATCCAATATTGGCGACATCATGAAGTTCAATAGAGAAAAAGACGAATACAACAACCAGTTGACCTCGTTCTTCTATGGACACCCGTTAACCGATGAGATCTTCGGTTTGCCACTGGATATCTATTTAACCCCAGGTATTGCGCACCACTGGCGTTCAGACGTTCAATCGAGCAGCACCGAATACATTATCGCAATCAAGGCGTACTACACCTTTGATTGGCCAACTCAGTGGCGTGTTGGTGTGGCAGAAGGTATGTCTTACATCGATTCGATTACCTATATCGAAGGCTCTGAGATGGACCGTAAAGGTTACACCGCAAGCCATCTATTGAACTACTTAGACTTCTCATTCGATGTCAACGTTGGCGACTTGATTGGTAAGAATGACTTGAACAACTTATGGTTCGGTTATTCATTGCATCACCGTTCTGCAATCTTTGAAAAATCCTCTCAGTATGGTCGTATCAAAGGCGGTAGTAACTACAACACGGTTTACTTCCAGTACGAGTTTTAACGACAACCTGTAGTTTAAAGTTCAGTTTAACGTCATACAAGCCAACTTCCGTTTACGGGGTTGGCTTGTTTTGTATGGCTTTCACAAAAGTGGTGTGATCAATGTATTTTCTGCTTTTTGTATAAACGACTTATGTATCCTTTTTATTTGTAACCTTGCCGTAACAGCGATATTGCCTCACTCGCTCTCTATTTATCTACAGAAAACATGATAACTCTCTCACATGTTTAGCTTAAATGCTTAAAGGTTTAAGCATTAAATTTTGTTCGGGTAATCCCATAATCACAAAAGGTAAATGACCACATTGCTGACAGTGTTACTCAGATGGGAATATCCGTTGTGAAACGTTTATACACAAAGGTCGATACGAGAAATGATAAAAAAAAGCCTTTTAGCTACCTGTACCCTCATGGCTAGCATGTCTGCGTTCGCTGATGTCACAATCACCGAACTTACCGTTAATCCACAGCTCTACCCAGTAGGGTTTGAACAACATTTACAAAGAAACTTGGACTTCTTTGTTGATGGCGTAGGTGTTGATCAAAAAGCCAAAGTTCCATACGACACGATTTTCGTCGATAAAAATGGCCAGATTGAACACGACTATTATGTCAACACAACAGAGATTGGCCTGTACCTAAATGTGCTTGTTGAAGCACATAAAAACGGCAATGCTGATGCACTAATACGTATCCATGAAACACTGGATGCGTTGGCAGGGGCTCCTACTTGGAAAGGTCTGTTCTTCTGGCCTTACGATATTGAGGGAGAGCAACTGAAACCAAACAAAGATGGCATTGTTCCCGCCGTAGATAACGCAAACTTAGCATTTGCTCTTGCTGGTGTAGCCGGCGCTTATCTTGACTCAAAGCAATCCGACGAAAAAGAAGTCGTTGCTAAGGTTGAGTCTATTCTTAAGAGCCAAACAGATGGTTGGTCAGCACTCTATGATGAAAGCCGAGGTCTGCTCTATTCTGGGTGGTCAACGAAGAAAGAAGCGCCACTATCATATCATATAGATCGTAAGGCAAATGAGAGTCGATTAGCCCCAGTCTGGGCTCACCTGATTACTCAAAACTCAGAAAATACGGTCCCGAAAACAGCGTTCAATGATATGGAGTTATATACGCAAGACTACTATCTCGATGGCAAAAAATATTCGCCTATGTTGACTTGGGATGGTGCTTACTTCCAAGGCATGCTTTCGATGATTTGGTTGGAAGAACGCTCATTGATCCCAGATTTCTCTATGATCGAAGATATGACAGAGATCCAAAAGTACCACGCTATCAAGCATCAAATTCCTTTCGTGTCGTCCGCAGCAACGGTTGACGATGGTTATGCTGCATTCGGTGTCCCAGAGCTATCAGAGTCTAAAGTCCGTTTTAACAATACTGATATTGCTGGTGGTGATACCGGTACACCTCATGCGCTAGCGCTTTCTTACATGGTGAATCCATTTGAAGCCGTAAAACTGTTGAACACAGTAATCGACTACTACCCACAACTTGAAACGCCATATGGCTGGTATGACGCGATAAACGGCAAAGGTGAAACCTCGACGAAAATTCTGTCTCTAGACCAAGGTATGTTTGTCGGTGCCTTCCTTTCACCGGCTATCAACCAAGATGTGCGTAAGTACCTAGAAAGTAAAAATTACTACGCAGCCATCGTGGATATGTACGAGACCTTTGAACCGAATAATAAATAGAAAAGGATTTGAGTCGTGAATTTTGAAAAAGCAGTGAACATTATCAAAGCAGCAAGCATTATCCCATTCATGGCAATTGCGATTCCATCCGTTGCTTATGCTGATGAAGCGCAAGAAGAGGTGGAAGTGGGTTTGTGGAGTGACCATCAATACCGCGAGTTGATTCTGGAAACGGAGTCGGCCAAAAGTAGTAATGCGCCACCTCGAACTCGTGCACTAACGGGTATCGAATACGAACACATTGATAACGAAAATCAACCCAATGAAGAGCTTCTTCACTATATCTACGCTGATGGTTTCACCCGTGTGACGGATAACTTCAGTATGGGTTACGTACTTAAAGAAATACACCATAGCCGAGGTGGTGAAAGTACTGGATTGAGTAATTATTCAGAGCTGATTCCAAGTTTTTACTGGCGTCAAAATGACAACGTTGCTTACAACTTGATGTTGTCGTACGAAAAAACGATCGGTGAATGGCATTATGACAAATACATGGCAAAACCGGGAATTGACCTTAGCTTTGGCCGCCACTTCTTACACTTAAGTGCAGAGCTTGGCTACAAAGATGAAAGGCAAGGCCCGGGTAGTCGAGGTGCATTCATTGAGTCTGAGCCACTGTATCTATATCGCTTAGATAACGGCATTAATATCGGTGCAAAGGTGATCTATGTCGAAGAGCACAATGACTTCAACTATGTCGAGTTTGCTGTTAAGCCTTTGGTGCAGTTCAACTTTGATAACGGCAACTACCTAGAGCTGCGTTATGAGAGAGGTACGTTGGACATGGGTTCAGATCCAAATAACCGCGACCATTTTGACTATGATGTTTATGCGTTATACGCGGATTTACCAATCAACGAACACTTCTCTTTCTTGGCAGATATTCAGGTGAAAGATCGTCACGCGGATCCGGCACCTTGGACAGGGGACCAATTGGTTTGGTTCTCTAAAGTCGGGATTGTTTGGAAGTTCTAACAAACAACTTTAGTTATCGTGGGGTTGCTATTCGGCTGAAACAAACGCGGATTTGACAACCCCACATCTAACCACTTGCACTATTGTTTGGATACACCGCGAAGGAAGGTGTGACCTAAATAGTGAGCGCATTTATAGATAGGAATGCAGAATCATGGCGAAAGTAACGCTACAAAATGTAAACAAAGTCTATGACAACGGCTTCCACGCTATTCACGATGTGAGTTTAGACATCAAAGATGGTGAATTCATGGTGCTTGTTGGTCCATCTGGCTGTGCTAAATCGACGATGCTGAGAATGGTTGCAGGCTTAGAAAGTATTACCGATGGGCAGCTTGTGATTGGTGACCGAGAGTGTAATGACTTGCCGCCAAAAGACCGTGGTATCGCGATGGTATTCCAGAACTACGCGCTGTACCCGCATATGACCGCTTACGAAAACTTAGCATTTGGTTTGGAAACGGCAAAGAAATCAAAAGCAGAAATTAAAGAACGTGTCACCAAAGCAGCCGAGCTTCTTGAAATCACGGATCTGCTAGATAGAAAGCCAAAGCAGATGTCAGGTGGTCAGCGTCAGCGTGTTGCCTTAGGGCGCGCAATGGTACGTAACCCGGATGTGTTCTTATTCGATGAACCGCTATCTAACCTCGATGCCAAACTGCGAGTGTCGATGCGTCGCCGAATCATTCGCCTGCATAACCAGCTTCAAGAGTCGGGTAAGCCAGCAACCATGATCTACGTAACCCATGATCAGGTTGAAGCGATGACCATGGGAGATCGTGTCTGCATCCTTAATCAAGGCCAAATCATGCAAGTCGATACACCAATGAATGTGTACCACAACCCAAAAAACAAGTTTGTTGCTGAGTTTATTGGCTCTCCAGCCATGAACATGCTTGAAGGCACTCTATTGGAACAAAGCGGAAAAGTGTGCGTTCAACTCAATGAACACACCATCGAACTGTCGCAAGCACATCAAGAGAAAGCGAAAGAGTGGGTAGGGCACCGCGTCCACCTTGGTATTCGTCCAGAGCACTTATCGGTCTCTAATCAAGCGAATCAAAACACGCTACCGGCAAAAGTTGAGGCGAAAGAAGAGCTAGGGTCAGAAGTCTACTTACACGTCACCATCTTCGATAAACCAGTGGTTTGTAAGCTACTCGATACCGAGCAAACACCTGATTTCGGCACTCATTGTCACATTCAACTTCAAGTCGAGAAATGCCACGTCTTTGATGACGCTTCTCAAGAAAATATCCACTACACAGAATCAAAATAAGTTTGGAGTAAAGCTTTATGCACCACATTCAACCTGGATCACAAATGAGCGTTGGCAATGAAAGCCTAAACCTCACGTTCAACGCAGATGGCGTACTAGGCGCAATTCGCAGTGATCGTTTAATGGTGTCTTTGTTCGATACGCCTGACTCAGAAATGGCGATCTCGAATATATTCCTTCGCGTTAAAGGTGAAGGCAAATTAAATGTCACACCATTGCTTTTTTTTAATAACAAGATTGAAACGTTTAAGCAGAGCGATGGTTCACTACAGTGGGTAACAACAACGGAAGACTTTGAAGCCGTTGTGTCGATTAAAACTGTTGACCATGCATTTTTCTACGATGTGAATATTACGAATCTCTCTTCACAGCCACTGATATATGACCTGATTTACGGTCAGGACGTTGGTCTTGCGGATGAAGGCGCGGTTAAAACTAATGAATTGTACTGTTCTCAATACCTAGACCATCAAATCTTTGAAAACCAAATGGGTTACGTGGTTTGTAGCCGTCAGAACTTACCTCAATCTTCAGGCAACCCGCGCATTCAATTGGGTTCTCTTTCTCCTGTCGTTGGCTACAGCACCGATGGTTTCCAGTTCTTTGGTAAGGAGTTTAAGTTAACAGGCGAGGCCGCAGCATTGAACGCGCCACAACTTGAAAACCAAAAATATCAATATGAGATGGGTTACATCGCGCTTCAAACTGAAGAAGTTACGCTTGCAACAGAATCGTCTAAGGAAATGGTTTTCTATGGTGTTGTCACTGCGGACTTCCCGAAATCAAATTCGGGCGAGCATATCGCACTGGAAGAGATTACAGCTAAGCACACTCAACTGACGTTATCTGAAGAGATGGAACGTGAGCCTTTATCTTGTGTGCACCAACCTAAAGGCGAGTACCTGCAGGGCGGAAAGCTGAGCGAGAAAGAGATCACAGAGTTCTTCGGTGATGATCAAACGTTCGCAGACGTTAAAGACGGTGAATTGCTGTCATTCTTCTACGGCGACAACAAATACGTGACTTTGCCAGAAAAAGAGAAGCACCTAGAGCGTATGACAGGTCATGTGATTGCGTCGGGCAATAATCAAGATTACCAGCAATCTATCATGAGCTCGACACACTACATCGGCGGTGTTTTCAACTCACAGCTAACGCTTGGCAATACCTCATTCAACAAACTATTGGGTGTGTGCCGAAACCCGTTAAACCAATTCACTCATGCAGGGCAAAGAGTATGGGTTGAAGTGGAAGGAACCTACCGCGCATTGGGCATGCCTTCGGCTTACGAAACTGGCCAAAACTATTCGCGTTGGATCTATAAACTACTTGGTGGCTACCTAGAGATCGTTTCGTTCTCAAGTGCGCAAAGCCCAATCATCCAGCTAGATATCACTAAACACGGCATCGAGGCTCCGCTTTCAATCAAAGTGTCACACCAACTTGTTTTCGGTAACAACGAAGGTGAAGGCAGTGTTGAGATTGCAAGAGATGGCGAACTGTTCACGGTGATAGGCAAAAATGAACTGATTGATCAATTCATGCCGCAGCTGAGCTATGGCCTTGCAGTGTCAGGCATGGACGTAACGGCTGAAACGATCGGGCGTGCGGATTCTGATTCAGTGGAGTACTTGGTACTCAACGGTTCTCTTGAAAGTCACTGTTCTGTCGCGATTGGCGGTAAGACGGGCGCGCTAGATACTACTGCACAATTTATGGCGTTTGAGGCAGAACGCGAGCAATACCAAAAAGGTATTAAGTCTTTGACCAAAGGCTTCAATGTTGATTTCAGTGAAGACAACGGCAACAGCCAGCGCATCAATACGTGTCTGGACTGGTTCACTCACAATGCTTTAGTTCACTACTCAACGCCACATGGCTTAGAGCAATACTCAGGTGCGGCATGGGGTACGCGTGATGTATCTCAAGGCCCATTCGAACTGTTTATGTCGATGCAGGAATACGCAAAGGCAAAAGCGGTACTAGCAGAGATCTACAGCCACCAGTATCAAGAGACGGGTACTTGGCCTCAATGGTTCATGTTCGACCAATACGCGACTATCCAACAAGAAGAAGCGCACGGTGACATCGTAGTGTGGCCGCTCAAAGCTCTGGCTGATTACCTAAATACGACGGGCGACATCAGTATTCTGGATGTTGAACTGCCGTACACGTTAGCAGAAGAAGGTTTTGTAAAGAGCGAAAACAACTTCACTTTAATGCACCACGTACAAACTCAAATTCAGCATATGCTTGATAACCTTGTGCCGGGTACATCGCTATCTTGCTACGGTGATGGTGACTGGGACGATACGTTACAACCCGCGAATCAATCACTGCGTGAGAACATGGTGAGTGGGTGGACAATTCCACTAACGCTACAAGCGCTTAAAGGTATGTACCAAGCACTTAAAGGCAGCGCACATCAAGACTACGCCGTTTCTTTGATGGAATTGGCAGACAAGATGGAAAGCGATTACCACCACTACTTGATTAAAGATGGTGTGATTGCTGGCTTTATCCACTTCGATCGTGATGAAGAGGGTAGTGTTAAGCAAATCGAGCACTTGCTGCACCCATCGGATCAAAAAACGGGTATCAGCTACCGACTATTGCCAGCAAGCCGCTCAATCATTTCAGAAGTGTTTGACCCAGAAATGGCAAGCACTCACATGGACATCATTAAGCAAAACCTTGTTCACCCTGACGGTGTTCGCTTGATGGATAAAATGGCCGAGTACAAAGCAGGTAAGCAGAGCTACTTTAAGCGCGCAGAACTGGCAGCCAACCTTGGCCGCGAAGTCGGTCTTCAATACTGCCACGCACATATTCGATTCATCGAAGCACTGTGTAAGTTGGGTGACGCGGAAGCAGTATTCGACAACCTGTACAAAATTGTCCCAGTGGGTATTCAAGACCACGTGCCAAACGCTGAGCTTCGTCAGTCTAACGCGTACTTCTCAAGTTCAGATGCGAAGTTCAATGACCGCCCAACGGCATACGACAACTTTGACCAAGTGAAAAACGGTCAAGTTGCAGTGAAAGGCGGTTGGAGAATCTACTCAAGTGGTCCAGGTATCTACGTGAACCAACTTATCTCTAATGTATTTGGTGTTCGATTCGCGCACAACGATCTCATTCTTGATCCAGTTATCTCTCCGCGAGTTGGTCAAACGAAGATCCACTTCGAGCTTGATGAGAAGCCTGTGACCTTAGTTATCGATTTGGTTGAAGGTTCACACACTCCAAAAACTATTTCGATAAACGATGAAGTGGTGCCATTCGAACTTACTGAGAACCGCTATCGCGCTGGTGGTGCGAAGATCTCACGCGAATGGTTGCTTCAGAGATTGAGTAGTGAAGAAAACACCCTTCATATCTCCCTTTAATAATCTGTTGGGCTCAGCGATGGGCCCAACCCAAAGGCTGAGTATGAGAAAAATGCAAGGTGTGAAGAGCTGGGCTCTTAAAGGAAGTAAGTGAAATGAAAGTGACCATTAAAGACGTAGCTAAAAAAGCGAATGTCTCCATCGCAACCGTTTCGTACGCAATGAATGACTGCAATCGCGTCAGTGAAAAGACGCGTCAGCATGTTCTCAATATTGCTAACGAGATGAATTATGTCGCTAACACCAATGCTAAGCAGTTGAAGCAGCGTCGTAGCTATGCCATCGGCCTGTTTTTAAACAACTGGTTTGGCCCGATTTACAGTGAGCTTGTCAAAGGTATCGAGAAGGTCTGTCACCAGCGTGGCTATGATGTCGTGGCTTGTAGCATGTATGGCAATGAAGACTCTACGGCTCACAAGTATATTCGAGATCGAGTCGTTGATGGCGCAGTGGTGTTAACCAATTCATTTGATACCGAGTTTCTAAAATCGGTCGCAGGCCCGGACTTTCCCATGGTGGTGCTAGACCGAGAGTTAAATGCTCCCGGCATCTACAACATCCTAATCGACAACTTTGGTGGAGCGTTCAGTGCAACCAAAGAGTTGGTGCTCAAGGGCTGCAAGGACATCTACTTCTTCACTGGACCTGACGACTCATACGATAGCAAAAAGCGATTAGACGGCTATATTTCCGCTTTGGGGTATTTCAATCTACCTGTCAAAAATCATCATTTGATAAAAAGCGACTTTACCGAAAAGACCGCTTACAAACAGATGAAAGACATACTTGAACAAGGACGTAGGCCTGATGCCGTATTTGCTGCCAATGATGAAATGGCGATTGGCATACTTCGCGCAGCTAAGCGTTATGAAATAGATATTCCCAACGAAATGAAACTTGTCGGCTTTGACAATATAAGAATGGCAGAGTTAATGATTCCAAGTTTATCTACCGTTACTCATGAAAAAGAGGGAATGGGGGAGCTAGCAGCATCAACATTGATCAATGCTCTCGATGATAAAACCGAAAAATTACAAGCATTAACGATTTTGCCAACCTCCTTAATTTTACGTGAAACTCTGTAGGATAGTTATGAAAAAGTGGTTGATTGGATGTGTGCTCGCATTAAGTTCGCAGATCACACTCGCAGATAATACCCGTATCGAAGTCATGACCCCAGTAGGTAATTATATGGACTTTGTCCGTTCTGAGTTAGTTCCTGAGTTCAAAAAAAGATACCCAAACGTAGATGTTGTTGTTTCAAATGATGAAAATTTAGAGACTCGTATGGCAGCAGGTGATGTGCCGAATCTCTATGCTGGAGTCTTTGGCTATCAACCTGCGAAATACGCAAAGATGGGCAAGCTAGCTTATTTGGAGCAGTTTGATGGGTTCAATGAAATGGTTGATAGGATTGACCCAGTTTTTATGCAAAAAAACTACGGTAGAAACTACTACATCCCTTGGAATGCAACAACGACATTGATGCTCTACAACAAAGAGTTGTTCATCGAAGCGGGCTTAGACCCAGAGAACCCACCTCAAACATGGGATGAATTCTTATACGCGGCTGAAAAGATTAGCCAACTACCTCCACGAGCAGACGGCAGCCCCGTGTATGGCACGGTTTTTTGGAACGAAGCGCTATCGTGGGGAAGTTGGTATTGGAGCATGTTGGCTCAGATGTACTACAACTTCAACGATGGCCAATACGGCCTGCTTAATCGTTTTGGCACCAATCCTATCTTCGATAGAGAAGAAGCGAATCTAGCGCTGTTCTTCGAAACTATGGCTAAGGCGCAGCAGTATTCTCCACTGACCATGGAGAAGAATTTTTTCTCACGCACTATTGGTATGTGGCCACAGTTTGGTTTCGGCTGGAAAGCAAACCTAACCGAAGCGGCAGGTAAACCGATGGTGGTGGGTGACGATGTTGGACTAGCACCGATTCCGACACTCAACAAAGGTGATACCTCATACTCCACACTCGATGGCCGCGCTCTGATGATCTTCAAAAACAGCGTCGAGAAAGAGCAGCTGTCGTGGGCGTTCTTACAACTGATGATGGAAGACGAGTTTAACCACAAAGCGAATGTAGCGCTGGGACAACTGCCAACACTGATCTCGCTAAAAGACCGACCTTACTACAACACATCAGAAGCCAAACCATTTGTTGAGCAACTACCAAATGCAAAATTGAATGAACCTTTTGCACTGTCATCAGACATGGCTGGCGTCATTCTTGAGCAGTATTCCAAAGCTGTGGTTAAGCAAGATGTTTCGGCTGAGGAAGCGGTAGAAGCAGCGGCAAAACAAGCTGAAAAACTCATTAACGAATAGTGTGATAGGTCTAAGTGAAACTATGAAAAAAGATAACCTCATAACCGGCTACCTGTTCCTTGCACCATGGATTGTGTACTTTGCGGTCTTTTTGATTTACCCGTTCTTCTTGTCGTTCGAGAGTAGCTTTCTAAGCGTAAACATCTTGATGCCAGAGAACACCAAGTTCATCGGTTTAACCAATTGGATTACGGTGGTGACGGACTTCTTGTTCTGGAAGTCGTTGTTCAATGTGGTGTTTAACCAAGTCATCTTCGTGACGTTGAGCTTCGTGATTGGACTGGGTTTGGCCTTGCTCCTCAACGAGATCAAATTTTTGTCGAGCATGTTCCGCACCATCATGTTCATTCCAGTGGTGACCTCGATTACCGTAGCTATGATCATTTTTGACTTCATATCAGGTCCTTCTGGTCCCATTCAAAATACCATGGTGGGCGCGAACCTCCTTTCAGAACCGGTGTTTTGGAAATTCGAAGAGTGGTTACCAATGCCTGTGATTGCGGTGTTCAGTGCATGGAAGTGGTTCGGTGTTCAGATGATCATTTTCCTTGGTGGTATCGCCAGTATCGACAAATCTCTGTTTGAAGCGGCTGACATTGATGGCGCATCGTGGTGGCGTAAGACCAAGAAAATTACTCTGCCGATGATCATGCCGCAGATCGTGTTTGTGATGACAATGAACATTATCAACGGCTTGCAGATGTTTATCGAAGTGTTTATGAACTTCGACTTAAACGGCGGCCCTTACCAATCGGCACTCACCCCTGTGCTCTACCTCTACCAAACCGGTTTTGAGCAGATGAAGATGGGTGAAGCTTCAACCATTGGCTTAATGCTCGCTTGCGTAATTTACCTGCTGACGATGATGCAGTTAAAAATCACCAGTAAGGAAGACTAATCATGAATGCTGATAAGAAAAAGAACCTACTGATTTACGGCACACTTTTGGTTGCCACCCTTATTGTGTTGTATCCGTTCTTCTACATGGTGATCAACTCATTTAAGACGGGCCCAGAGATCATGCACAGCCCGAACAGCTTGCCAAAAGAGTGGTCGTTTGCTGGCTACATCAAAGTGTTTGATTCAGTGAACTTGGGGAGAGTGTTCTTCAACACCATCTTTATCTCGGTCACTGTCACGGTACTGAACACATTATTCTCGTCGATGGTTGCTTATTCGATTGTCAAAACCAACTTACCTGGCCGCGAGTTTTGGCTGAAAGTGATTCTTGGCTCGATGATGATTCCAGCGATTCTGTTCACCATCCCAACCTACATGATGATGTACGAGTGGAATTGGATTAACACCTATCGTGTGCTGATCATTCCGGGGGCAATCAGTGCGTACAACATCTTCTTGATGGTGCAGTTCATGAAGCAGATAGACAATGCTTACTTGGAAGCGGCACGTATTGATGGTGCGAGTGAGATGCGTATCTTCTTCAAAATCATTCTGCCTATGATGCGACCAGCACTGGCAACGGTCGGTATTCTGACCTTCATGGGTGCATGGAACGACTTTATGGGGCCACTACTTTACGTACGAGACGAATCTCTGATGACGCTGCAGCTTGCGCTGTACAACTTTAAAACTGAAGTACCGGGAACCAACCTGGAGCAACTGTGGGCGATGACCACCATGATTGCGGTTCCTGTTGTGATTGTCTTTTTCTGCCTACAGAAGAACTTCATCAAGGCATTTACTGGCGTAGGGGTTAAGTAATGAAAGTATCGATAGGATATAAATTGTTAGCGTTGGCCTCGGTTATCTTTATCGCATATGGCTCCGCTTGGCTGAGAGCTTACTCACTATCGGAAAACTACTTTGCATACGCAGAGCAGCAATACAAAAAAGGTGAGCTGGTAACAGCGTTAAAAGGGATGAACAAACTCGAACTCAGAATTGAAGATGAGTATTTAGGTGGTTACCAGCAAGTGATTGAAACTTGGCGAAGCGCAACGCTTGGGCCTAAGCCAGACGCTTACTATCAGTCGTTAGAAAAGCCCGCATTGATTATTGAGCAACTTAACGAAAAGCAGTTAATGGAGTTCATCGAGATCTACGTTCAGCTTGATTCTCGATATGTGCCAACGGCGGCCGATCAACTGCGAAGCTTAGCGAAACAGTCTGGTAATGACGCGTTATACCAAGAGATGACCGAGTTTCTAACCGAAGCTTTCCCACGATACAAATTGAAAGAGATCTAATCGATGGCTCTATACAAAGACAGCTCTGTTAGCTACCAAACTAGAGCGCAAGATTTACTGTCTAAGATGACGCTTGCCGAGAAGGTGGGTCAGCTTTGCCAATCGCCAATGCTGGATTATGACGACAATAAGCAAGAATACTTGATGAAAGTGGAGCAGGGTGCGTATGGCTCGCGCATCCTTGCTGACACAGCGTGGGCGGGTAATGCGCCGGGTGAATCGGTTGATCCGCACCAGCTCAATGAGATCCAAAAAGTGGCGATGGAAAAAAGCCGCCTGGGGATTCCAGTGATATTCGCGCGTGACGTGATTTACGGCCAAAAGACGGTGCTACCAATTCCCCTGGCTCAGGCATGTTCTTGGAACCCCAAGTTGGTTGAAGAAGCTTATGAGTGCATCGCGGCTGAAGCGGCATCGCTAGGCATTAACTGGACTTTTGCGCCGATGCTCGACATTGTTCGAGACCCTCGTTGGGGCAGAGTGATTGAGAGTTCAGGTGAAGATCCGTACTTAACCAGTCAGTTTGCAAAATCAGTAGTGAAAGGCTTCCAAGGTGATGACCCTTCACAACCAAATAAGCTGGTGGCGTGTGCCAAACACTTTGTTGGTTACGGAGCGTCAGAGGGCGGTCGCGACTACGATACGACTGAATTGAGTGATAACACCTTGCACAATGTGCACTTGCCGCCCTTTGCCGCGGCAGTGAAAGCTGGCGTTGCAACCATGATGTCTGGATTTAACGACCTTGGTGGTACGCCGGTAACCGGATCTCGACCATTAATTCGAGACTGGCTCAAAGGCGAGCATAAGTTTGATGGCATGGTCGTCAGTGATTGGGGCTCTATTTCCGATCTGGAATACTTCCAAGTTGCGAAAGACCCATCTACAGCTGCGTTAAAGGCGTTGGATGCAGGTGTTGATATGGCGATGACTCACGAGGCATATGAAGACACTCTTGAAGACCTGGTGAAGAACAATCCAAGCTTACTAGAAAATCTAGATGAAGCTGTTTACCGCGTACTGCTTACCAAATTCCGCGCTGGTCTGTTTGAACGACCATATATCGACCCTGAACTGCATAAGAGCATGCTGGGCCTAGAAGAACATAAGGTCAAAGCGCTAGCTCTTGCAGAAGAGAGCATGGTGCTGCTTAAAAATGATGGTGACTTGCTACCACTGAACTCACAAGGCTTAACCATTTCTGTGATTGGCCCTCATGCTCATTCACAAAGACAGCACCTTGGTTCTTGGTGTTTAGATGGCAATGCGGACGACGTTGCAACGATTGCAGATGGCATCCAAGCAGCAGCGCCAGAGAACACTATAATTACTGATTCAAGCGCATTTAGTGATGACATGATGGAGTGTGCGCATCGAAGTGATGTAGTCGTGCTGTGCGTTGGTGAAAGCCATCGTCGAACGGGAGAAGCGCGCAATATTGCCGAGCTTGTTCTGCCACCGGGTCAAGAAGAGCTAATTGAAGCCATTGGAAAAACGGGCAAACCTTTGATTGTGGTGCAGTGTACTGGTAGACCCATACCGTCTCCTAAGATTGAGCAATACGCCCAGTCATTGGTTTATGCATGGCAAAGCGGTACAGAGACAGGGAATGCAATCGGTAACTTACTGTTTGGTCATAGTAACCCGAGTGGCAAGTTGACCATGACAGTACCAAGAAGCACAGGTCAAATTCCGATGTATTACGGTCGTAAGCCGATTGGAAAAATGCGAGCGTATCAAGAGTACATGCCATATAAGAATGAGCAAGATACACCGCTTTATCCATTCGGTTTTGGCTTGAGCTATTCGCAGTTTGAATATGGTAAGTTGACGGCTGTGACATCTGAAATTGCTGAGAATGAGAACCTGATTGTTGAAGTTGAGGTAGAGAATGTATCTGAAAGGGCAGGGCAAGAAATCATTCAATGCTATATATCACGTAAGGTATCTTCGACGACTCGCCCTCAACGAGAGCTAAAAGCATTTACAAAATGCTTTTTAAAAGGGAATGAACGTAAAACAATTAGGCTGACGATTTCAGCGGACGACTTAAAGTTCTATGGTTCTCAAGAGTGTTTTATGTATGAGGTTGGTGACATTGACGTCTACATTGGAGGAAGCAGTCTAGCGACCGAGTCGGTAACTGTTCATCTTGGGTAAACATTCAACTTAACGTAAATTGTTCGAAGGAAAGTAAAAGAGATTGGGTATAACCAATCTCTTTTTGTTGATACGTTGCGGTGTATCTGACTAATGTTGTACATGTTTAAACACTGTGCCTGAATAATTAAAACAACAGGCTAGGGTGGCTTTCCGTTCTATAGCCTAGCTCACTTGTGATATAATCGCGCGAGTTTAATAAGTACAAGAATAGGACACGCTTTGACTTCGTCTCCGGAAAAAGCAGATAACAACAAGAATGCAGCACAGCCAAGTTCTTCACAGAGCAAAGCGAAACCAAACCAAGCTGCATCGAAAAAATCTGCTGAACAATCAGCGACAAACAACAAATCATCTCAGAATAGCCCAGCCTCTCTTCGTAAAGCGCTCAACGAAT
Organism: Vibrio sp. 10N.222.52.C3; assembly: GCF_041474195.1. Lineage (NCBI taxonomy): Bacteria > Pseudomonadati > Pseudomonadota > Gammaproteobacteria > Vibrionales > Vibrionaceae > Vibrio > Vibrio sp. 10N.222.52.C3. Next base: position 19,117 of record NZ_JBFRTQ010000094.1, read on the forward strand.
GTATGATGCGCGATCGCTTCCGTTTGAGTAAGCGAATTGCTGGTGCGAGTAAAATTAAGAACGAACAAGCTAAGCACGCTGTCTTTGATGAGATTGCGTTAGACATTGCTAAGTCAATGATGACGGCAACTCAGCGCGCGGCACAGAAACCAACGATTGAATACCCAGAAATTCTCCCGGTTAGCCAAAAGCGCGAAGACATCGCGAAAGCCATCGCTGAAAACCAAGTGGTTATCGTGGCGGGTGAAACGGGTTCGGGTAAAACCACTCAGTTACCGAAAATCTGTTCTGAGCTTGGCCGCGGCCGCTTTGGCTTAATTGGTCACACTCAGCCTCGTCGTCTTGCGGCGCGTTCGGTTGCGAACCGTATTGCTGAAGAGATGGAAACACAGCTGGGTGAGTTCGTTGGTTATAAGGTTCGATTCAACGACCAGATTTCTGACAATACCCAAATCAAACTGATGACCGACGGTATTCTACTGGCGGAGATTCAACACGACCGTTTCTTAAATCAGTACGACACCATCATTATCGATGAAGCCCACGAACGTAGCCTAAATATCGATTTCATCATGGGTTACCTGAAAGAGTTGCTACCAAAGCGTCCTGATCTGAAAGTGATCATCACGTCGGCAACCATCGATCCAGAGCGTTTCTCTAAGCACTTTAACAATGCACCGATCATTGAAGTGTCTGGTCGTACTTACCCAGTTGATACGCGTTACCGCCCATTAGGTGGTGATGAAAGTGATTCAGACCGCGACCAAATCGAAGGCATCTTTGAAGCCGTTGATGAGCTGTGTGATGAAGGGCTTGGCGATATCTTGATCTTCATGAACGGTGAGCGAGAAATTCGTGATACCGCAGATGCATTGAGTAAACGTAACCTTCGCGATACTGAAATTGTTCCGCTTTACGCGCGTCTATCGGCGGGTGAGCAGAACCGTATCTTCCAGTCTCATACTGGTCGACGCATCGTGCTGGCAACTAACGTGGCAGAAACCTCGTTAACCGTACCGGGCATCAAGTATGTTATCGACCCGGGTACGGCGCGTATCAGCCGCTACAGCTACCGTACTAAAGTACAACGTCTACCGATTGAGCCAGTGTCTCAAGCGAGTGCAAACCAGCGCAAAGGTCGTTGTGGTCGTGTTGCAGAAGGTATCTGTATTCGTTTGTACTCTGAGGAAGATTTCGAGTCACGCCCAGAGTTTACTGACCCAGAGATTCTTCGTACTAACCTAGCATCGGTTATCCTTCAGATGACAGCGCTAGGCCTAGGCGATATTCAAGCGTTCCCATTTGTTGAAGCGCCCGATAAGCGCAACATTCAAGACGGTGTAAGGCTGCTTGAAGAGCTTGGTGCGATCGCCACCGTTGAACCGCCAGCGAACAAAAACAAGAACCACGGCGACGACAAGAAGAAGCTAACCGCGATTGGTCGTAAGCTGGCAAAACTGCCTATCGATCCACGTTTAGCGCGTATGGTAATTGAAGCGCCACGTAACCGATGCCTACACGAAGTGATGGTGATCGCGTCTGCGTTGTCGATTCAAGATCCGCGTGAGCGTCCATCAGATAAGCAACAATCGTCTGATGACAAACACAAGCGTTTCTTCGATAAAGAGTCTGACTTCATCACGTTTGTGAACTTATGGGATTACATCAAGCAGCAGCAAAAAGCATTGTCGAGTAACCAGTTCCGCAAACAGTGTAAGCAAGATTACCTCAACTATTTACGTATCCGTGAATGGCAAGATGTGTACTTCCAAATTCACCAAGCAATGCGTGAACTGGATACTAAGTTGAATACAGAACCGGGCAGCTACGATGGCATTCACATGTCACTGCTATCAGGTCTGCTTTCGCACATCGGTATGAAAGATCAAGAGAAGAATGAGTATCAAGGTGCACGTAATGCACGCTTCCATATCTTCCCTGCGTCTGGCTTATTTAAGAAACAGCCTAAGTGGATCATGTCTGCGGAGCTGGTAGAAACCTCAAAACTTTGGGGGCGCGTTATCGCGAAGATTCAACCGGAATGGATTGAACCGCTAGCGAAACACCTGATTAAACGCAGTTACAGCGAACCACATTGGTCGAAGAAACAAGCAGCGGTAATGGCACACGAAAAAGTGATGCTTTACGGAATCCCAATCGTACCTAAGCGCCTTGTGAACTACGGCGCGATTGATGCCACCGTCAGCCGTGAGTTGTTTGTACGTAGTGCATTAGTAGAAGGTGAGTGGGAAACCAAACACGCTTTCTTCAAGCAGAACCGTAAGCTTCTACAAGAAGTCGAAGAGCTAGAGCATAAATCGCGTCGTCGTGACATCTTGATCGACGATGATGAACTGTTCGATTTCTATGACCAGCGTGTTGGTGAAGAGGCGGTTTCTGGCCGTCACTTTGATACATGGTGGAAGAAGACCAGTCAGAAAACCCCTGAGCTGCTTAACTTTGAAAAATCGATGCTGTTCCGCGGTGATGCTAGCCACGTTACCGATCTGGATTACCCGAACTTCTGGCACCAAAACGGTATCAAGCTCAAGCTGAGTTACCAATTTGAGCCGGGCGACGATAACGATGGTGTAACGGTACACATTCCGCTGCCTATCTTGAACCAGATCGACCAGAACGGTTTTGATTGGCAGATCCCGGGTCTACGTCAAGAGCTAGTAATTAGCTTGATTAAGTCGTTACCTAAAACGCTACGCCGTAACTTTGTACCTGCGCCAAACTACGCAGATGCATTCTTGGCACGTGTGACACCGCTTGAAGCACCGTTACTGGATTCTCTTGAGAAAGAGCTACGCCGCATGACGGGTGTGGAAGTGGTACGTGATGACTGGAAGTTAGACCAGATTCCAGAGCACTTAAAGGTAACATTCCGCGCTGTAGATCATCGCAAGCGTAAGCTGAAAGAACAGAAAGATCTGCATGAGTTGAAAGAGAGCCTGAAAGACAAGGTTCAAGAAACGCTTTCTAAAGTGGCAGACGACGATATCGAGCAGCAGAACCTGCACACGTGGAGCTTTGGTGAATTACCAAAAGTCTACCAACAGAAACGTGGTGGCTACGATGTTAAAGCCTTCCCTGCGCTGGTGGATACCAAAGACAGCGTAGAGATCAAACTGTTCGAAACCGAGCAAGAGCAAATCTCGGCAATGAAATCGGGTCAGCGTCGTTTAATCTTGTTGAACGTGCCATCACCGATCAAATACTTGCACTCGAACCTGCCGAACAAATCGAAACTTGGCTTGTACTTCAACCCATACGGACAGGTACTCGATCTTATCGATGACTGTATCGCTTGTGGTATTGATAAGCTGATTGAAGAGAAGGGCGGTTTGGTTTGGGAACCAGAGCAGTTTGAAGCTCTGAAAGAACACGTACGTGCAGAGCTGGGTGATACCGTAGTAGAGATTGCTCAACAGGTTGAAACCATCCTAACCACGGCATTCAGCATCAGTAAAAAGCTGAAAGGACGCGTGGATCTTTCTATGGCATTCGCACTTTCTGACATAAAAGCTCAAGTAGAAGGTTTGATTTTTAAGGGTTTTGCCACAGAATGTGGGTGGAAACGCTTGCCGGATATTCTACGCTATATGAGAGCGATTGAACGCCGCATGGAAAAACTGCCAATTGACCCGAACAAAGATCGTCTTCACATGATCAAAGTTGAGTCAGTAATGAATGATTACAAAGAACTGCTGAATAAAATTCCAAAAGGGATCGCGGTTCCAGAAAATGTAAAAGAGGTGCGTTGGATGATAGAAGAGCTTCGTGTAAGCTTCTTCGCACAGCAGCTCGGTACGCCTTACCCAGTATCAGATAAGCGTGTTAAAAACGCGATTGATGCTTGCTAAAGGAATAAAGCTAGACGCAATAGCAAGGTTTGGGTATAAATCTTGCTTATTGCATTACTAATTGAATAGTTATTACATACAGGGCGACTTGGTGGCAATTTATTACCACTCAAGGCCTGCCACTAGGACGAAAAAGGTCGAATATGAAAAAAACGTTATTGGCACTAGCACTACTAGGTGCATCTTCAACAGCAATGGCTGATTCTTGGTTGTACGGCGGTGTAATGGGTGGTCAAAACTCATTCGCTGGTGAAGATGAAAACGCGGTGGGCATCCACGTAGGTACAGGTATCCTTCCACTAATCGGTGTTGAAGCGGGTTACTGGGATCTAGGTTCTTTCGACAACGTTAGCTACGGCAACCGTGCTAAACAAGGTGTTGACGTAAGCACTGCTTACCTAGCGATCAAACCAAGCATCGACTTCGGTCCTCTTCACGTATACGCGAAGGGTGGTCTTCACTCATACGAAGTGAAAGGCGATAACTTCAAGCAAGACGACGTTGATATCATGTACGCTGTAGGCGCTGAATACTTCATCTTTGGTCCACTATCTGTAGGCGCTAGCTACCAAAACTTCAAAATGAAAGATGACGACTCTGGCGTATTCACGCTAAACGCAACTATCCACCTACTGTAATTACTTGCAGTCAGTGACAGACGTACCGTTGGTCACGGATATTTGTAGAGTTCGTAAGAATTCGTAAAAAATGCCAGCTTGATAGCTGGCATTTTTGTATCTGTTAACCGTGTAATCGCTACTCTGTTTTCTTATAACAGATAGCAAGCGGATGGTTATTTTTTACTGTTCAGAATACGCTGAATTCTTGGGTTAATCGCTTTACCGTGTTTACTTTCGTACTCTTCACGTTTTAAATCGTTCAGGTTCTTTACAGAGTTAGCGGCAAGAAGGAATTCTGGTAACTCAGTTTCAAGCATGCCTTTCTCATCTAAACGTTTTGCTTCCAAGTAGTACTTCTTAAACAGACCATCCAGCTTGTTTTCAGCCGTACGCTTCAAGTCATACAGTTTGTTCTGAATCAGCCATTTTTCAATTTTGTTGGCAGCGGTGCGAGACAACACACGGATACGGCTATCCAGCAACTCTTCTTCAGTTAAAGAATCTTTCAGGATCCACAGCTCACCCATTTGCGGCGGCCAGCTGTTGCCAAGCTGAATACGTTCGTGGCAGTGCATTAAAACGCGGTTAAGGCCGTCTGAATCAACAGAGTTGGCAAACTCAATGAACTTACCGCTTGGCTCACTACCGTACTGATATTCCCACTGCGTTTCGTACACGCTCAAGAAAGAGCCGAACACGTGAATACACCAATCGGTTAGTTCCAGCTCTGCAGGATCTTGATCAACAACAGGTACTTGTTGAGACGCACCAGAATCCGCAGCTTGTGCAGCCGCTACTTTCACTTCGGTACTTTGCGCTTCAATCACTTCAGGTACTAATGGACCTGTAGCGTCAGGTACAACAGGTTGAGCTGGCTCAGAAGGTTGGCTTTTTGCCTTTTTGAATGAGCTGCTGCCTGAAGCGTTCAGATGGGCTAAGCTTTTGTCTATACCCATTTCCTTGAGCTTGTCCTGCATTTCCTGAATATTGAGAGGTCTTCTGCTGTTGTTGTCTTTCATTTTGCTTCTCGTTAACTAGCCAGTACTGCAGCTTGGATTCAATCCGAGATAATGGCATTAATTCATTGGCTTTGGCTTTATACCAGAGGACAAATTTCTTCCATACTAAACTATGGTCACCGGTCAAACCGGAGAATTTAAACGCACGTTCTGCCCATGATGGTATCTCTTCTTCGTTGAGATCATGAGTAGAGACGGTGTTGCTGTTCATTGAGCCTCGACCTTGTGGGCGAGGGGCCTGCTGCATGTGTTGCATTGGTGCCGGAGCAGGCTGAAACTTAGGTGCAGGTGCAGGTGCAGGTGCAGGTGCAGGTGCAGGTGCCGTAGAGTAGACCGGAATACTATTGGTCGGTTGAACCTCAACGTGCGCCGCAGTTTGCTCTTGCTCAATGAGCATTTTGAAAACGTGAATCTCTTTTTTATCCCGATAATCTACTTTTACCTTATCGAGAAAACCTTGGTCGACTAAACACTTAAGACAGTCGGCTAAACCAAACGTAGAGAGAGCACAAAGTTGACCTGCTGTTTGTAGGCACACATTGGTGTAGCCGAATTCGTCAGCACCGTCTGCAAGCATCAATAAAACCAGCTTTTCTGCAGGGCTAGAAGTATTCACTTGCCAAGCTAAATAAGAATATTTGGCGCTCAATATCGTGTTCTCAAAAAAGGTAAGTCGTTGTCACTATTGTAAGTCACCCCTTACCGAATTTATAGCAACTTAACAGAAAACGGCATTAGTAAGCCAAATATTGACCATAAGGAGACGTCTGCCCCATAAAGTAAGCCTACAGTCATTCATTCTTGTGGTTTAAGCTAGGAATCATTGGGCATGAATACGCATAGCAGCTTAAAGTGCCTACATTCTTTGTTAGGTTAAGAATGCCCAATTCGCGTCCACATTCTGTTGGTCACAATACAGGTCTTCTTTTAAAGTCTTCTCTTTAGGTCAACTATTGATGATTTTCTTAGCTATATCCCATTTATTCTCTTTCCATTCACAAAATGTATTTAATTTATAAAACCCCTTGATATGATCAATACTTGCGCTATTATGACGATAAGTCAGAAATGACGAAGCGTCACAAAATGGTTAACTACATGAATTTACTATTCGTGTTAATATATTGGATAGGAGTGTTTTAAATACTGGCGAAGCTTAGATAGCGGCTAAGCTCATATACGGACTAAAAAATTATGTTTGGCTTTGGTTGTAAAGGCGATAAACAAGGTATCTTTGGTTGCAAAGGCGTGTTGTCTAAAAAGCAGCAGTCTATTGCAGACCGAGAAGTAGAGTTGATGTTGTTAGCAAAAGATCTGGTTCGAGAACAAGGGTTCGGAAACCTCACGATGGACAAGCTAACGGCAGCGAGCTCTTATTCTAAAGGTACGATATACAATCACTTTTGCAGCAAAGAAGACGTCGTTTTAGCGTTATGTATTCACTCTCTCAAGACAGAAGCAATGATGTTTGCTCGCTCTGGAGAGTTTGAAGGCAACACACGTGAAAAGATCGTCGCATTGCACGTTGCTTACCGAATCTATGCTCGCATGGAACCGGTACTATCAACCTGTGCGATCATGGCTAAAAGCCCGTGGGTACTAGAGAAAGCGTCTAGTGCACGCGTCGCCGAGATGAATGAACTGGAAGAGTTGGTGATTGAACAATGCGACTCTATGGTTAACCAAGCGGTAGAAGCGGGTGACCTAAAGTTCTCTTCCGGCGTTGGCTCAGATGCCATCGTTTTTGCTAACTGGTCAATCGCATTTGGTTCAAATGCTTTGTCACAGAATGCATCAAACAGTCATTGTATTAAGCGGTTACAAGACCCGTATTCAGTATTACACAACGCGAACATGATTCTAGACGGCCTCAATTGGCAGCCCCTTTCTAGTGACTGGGATTACCGCAAAACTTGGCGTCGTGTAGAACAAGAACTGTTCAGTGAAGAGATCGCTTACTTAGAGTCTATAGGTCGATAGCTTCCGTTAAGCCCACACATGTGGGTTTATTAATAACCATTTTTGACGATTCGTCACAAACTTGAGACTGACCGACTGTGGTTGCTGTTTTCTTGAGTGTTTGACTAAGCATTGTGTCTTTTGTCAGCTTCGGCTGGCTTTTTATGACACAAATATGACGAATCGTCACAAATGGAGACTGTGATGAAACATGACAGCCAGAAGCCCACGTTCGATCAGCAAAACCGAGATAACCCTAATGCTGATAGCGCAAACACAGATCTAAACAGTTGGCACTCAATACCTACCAAGCGTTCGTTTATCGTTCTGCTGGTGGTGTTTTCAATCATCATTCTCTCTGCATTAGGGGCTAAGAACCTCTACTTTAGAGGGGACTACAACATCTTCTTCGAAGGCACCAACAAGCAGTTGATGGCGTTCGATGAAATCCAAACCACCTTTGCAAAAACCGACAACCTTGCGATTGTTGTCGCACCTGAAGATGGCAATGTCTTCACCCCTGAAACTCTCACCCTGATTCAAAATCTCACGGTTGATGCGTGGCAGATCCCGTATTCAAGCCGTGTCGATTCCCTTGCTAATTATCAGCACACCGAAGCCATTGAAGATGATCTTTTGGTAGAAGACTTGCTGTATGAAGAGTACGAACACACACCAGAACGCATCGCCAAAGTAAAACAGATCGCCCTTAACGAGCCGTTGCTTAAGAATGCCTTGGTGTCGGCCTCTGGCGATGTGACGATTGTGAACGTCACCGTGCAACTGCCAGAAGTGGACAAAACCGCAGAAGTGCAAGAGGTGATTGCGGCAATTAATACCATGATCGGCAAGTACCAAGCTCAGTATCCTAATGTCGAATTCCATAAAGCGGGCATCATAGCCATGAACAACGCGTTTATGACTTCGGCTCAACAAGACAGCTCAACGCTCGTTCCCTTAATGCTGTTGGTGGTACTGGTGTTCCTGACCTTTATGCTGCGCTCGTTCTTTAGTGTGGTGGCGACGCTCATTGTGATCATCTCTTCGATTGTTGCCACCATGGGATTGTCTGGTTGGGCAGGGATGTTCTTGAGTACCGCAACCGTGAATGTGCCAACCTTGGTTTTAACTTTTGCGGTGGCTGATTGTGTTCACGTGATTGTGACCATGAGACAAGCGATGCAGCGCGGTATGGAGAAAGCACAAGCCATTCAATACAGCATCAAGCTCAATGCGATGCCGATTCTGATCACCTCGGTGACCACTGCGATTGGTTTCCTGATGATGAACATGTCGGACTCACCAGTGCTGCGTGATTTCGGTAACTTATCGGCACTGGGTGTACTTATTGCGTGCTTCTTGTCTGTGACTATGTTGCCAGCGTTGCTAAAACTGCTGCCAGTCAAACGTCTACCTGCCAACCCTAAGGCGGCAGACAAAGTCACCTTCATGGATAAGCTGGGCGATTTTGTCGTAACTAACCGTAAAGCACTGCTGCCGATTTCTACGCTAGTGATTGTTGGCGCTGCCGCGTTAATTCCGCTCAACAAAGTCAACGATGAATCGGTGAAGTATTTCGATACCTCAAGTGAATTCAGACAAGCGGCTGACTTCATGGAAGAGACCGTAAGCGGCATGACAACCCTCAGTATCGCAGTGAAAACTAACGAGTCTCAAGCGATTGCTGATCCTGTGTTCTTGCAAGCAATTGGTGACTTTACTAAGTGGCTACGCATTCAACCAGAAACTGACCATGTGGCAACGCTTTCTGATGTTTATATGCGTTTGAACAAGAATATGCATGCCGACGACGACAGCTACTACAAGCTACCGCTGAACCGTGAACTTGCCGCGCAATATCTGCTGCTTTACGAAATGTCTCTGCCGTACGGCTTGGACTTGAACAACCAGATCAACGTCGATAAATCATCGATCAAAATGGTACTCACCGTCGATAACCTTGGCAGCGTTGAGCTAGTCGAACTCGAAGAGCGCATTTACTCATGGTTTGCAGCCAATGCACCGCAATATGAAGTGGTGGCTTCGAGCCCGTCACTGATGTTTGCTCATATTGGCGAAACCAACATGGCGAGCATGCTATCAACTTTGCCTATCACCCTAGTGCTTATCTCTGGCTTGATGATCTTTGCATTGCGCTCGGTTCGCTTAGGCATGATCAGCCTAGTGCCCAACATTGCGCCTGCGATCATTGGCTTTGGTTTATGGGCGCTTATCTCAGGTGAAATCAACCTCGGTTTGTCAGTCGTGGTCACGCTCACGTTGGGTATCGTGGTTGATGATGCGGTGCACTTCTTGAGTAAATACCAGCGCGCAAGAATCGAAGGGAAATCAGCAGAAGAAGCGGTTCGATACGCTTTCCACACCGTAGGTCGCGCTTTGTGGATCACCACTGTTGTGCTAGTGGCCGGTTTCTCTGTACTGGCGATGTCGAGCTTCAGACTCAACTCCGACATGGGCTTACTCAGCGCGATTGTGATTTTCATTGCGCTGGTGGTCGATTTCATCTTGCTACCAAGCTTACTGATGATCTTCGACAAACAGACCCACTATTCAGCTAAAACTCAGCACGAATCAAAGCCAGATACCAAGTCGCAGCCTAGATCGACAGCCGAACTGACTACTTCGACCAAATAAGGAAACGTCGGCCTGCTGCGGTGGGCTGACTCAAGGAGATATTTATGAAAAGCGTTAAACAAACATTCGCTACTACATTACTTACTGTTAGCTCGTTGGCACTGAGCACATTCGCCGCTTTCCCAGCGTTAGCAGACCCTGCGAAAGGCTTAGAAATTGCCGAGCAACGTAAAGCGGTCGATGTCGGGTGGGGCGATTCTGTCGCAACCATGGAAATGCTACTTCGCAACAAGCAGGGCGAAAGCAGTACACGTCTGATGCGATTGAAATCTTTGGAAGTCGATGACGATGGCGACAAAGGCTTAACCATTTTTGATGAACCACGTGACGTAAAAGGCACGGCTTTCCTAAACCATTCGCACATCACCAAATCCGATGACCAGTGGTTGTATCTTCCTGCACTCAAGCGTGTAAAACGCATCTCTTCACGCAACAAATCTGGCCCGTTTATGGGCAGTGAATTTGCGTATGAGGACTTAAGCTCGTTTGAACTTGAAAAGTACACCTTCAACTACATTGAAGACGCGAAACTGGAAGGCGTAGACACCTTTGTTTTAGAGCAAGTACCGACCGATAAAAACTCAGGCTACACCATGCAAAAGGTATGGCTAGACCAACAGCACTACCGCCCAATGAAAGTCGAGTTTTACGACCGCAAAGGCGCACTGCTTAAAACTCTATCGTTCCAAGATTACAAACAGTACCTGAACCAATACTGGCGCGCACACACCATGGCGATGCAAAACCATCAAACAGGCAAAAGCACCGTATTAACCACGACAGATTTAGTGTTCCAGACCGGTCTTAAAGACAAGGATTTCCAAAAGAACACACTAAAACGTGCGAAATAAGGCAGGAATATGAAAAGGATTGTGGCAACAGGAACCCAATTATCCTTAACCTTGGCGGCGACCGTCGGGCTTATGCAGGTGTCGTTGCCTTGTGTGGCGGCAGGCTTTAGTCCTGATATCGCAGGGCAGGTTAACCTTGAACATAGGCAGTTCTTTAGCGACGGCTTACAAGGGCAAGACAAAGGACAAAGCTCACTGGTGTTGCAGCCAGAGTTTTACTGGGAGCAACAAGAGGGCAACGGCAGCATTACCTTCACCCCGTTTTATCGCCTAGACAGTGAAGACGATGAACGAACTCATGGTGATATTCGCGAAGCCTTGTATTTAACCTATTGGGATGATTACGAACTGCGAGCGGGTGTTGGAAAGGTATTTTGGGGCGTAACCGAATCGGCGCATTTAGTGGATGTGGTAAACCAGACCGATGCCATTGAATCGGTCGATGGCGAATCCAAGTTAGGTCAGCCTATGGTGCACTTCACCTCGATAAAAGAGTGGGGCACCATAGACGCCATGTTACTGCCGTATTTTCGTGAGCGTACCTTCGCAGGCGAAGACGGTCGATTAAGGCCAACCGTGCCAGTATCGGACGATGCGCTTTACGAATCTTCACGAGAAGAAAAACACGTTGATGTGGCATTGCGTTACAGCCAAATATACGGTGATTGGGATGTCGGTTTAAGCTACTTAGGCGGCACAAACCGCGACCCTTATTACCGTGTGGAAGGCAATCAACTCAAGCCATACTACGCCCAAATGCAACACTTCGGATTGGATGCTCAAGGCATTATCGGTGACTGGTTATGGAAGCTGGAAAGCATTTATCGCGACAGCTACGACAACCATACCGGCGTGGCGACAGGCTTTGAATACACTTGGGTAGGGGCGCTTGAATCGTACTGGGACATCGGCTTCATCGCTGAATACCTGTATGACAGCCGAGGCAACAATGCCCAAACCATCGGCCAAAATGATGTGTTCCTTGGGGCACGTTTCGCTTTGAACGATGAAGACGGCACCGAAGTGCTTACTGGTATCACTCAAGACTTAGATAACAGTGATGTCTACAGTGCCAAGCTAGAGGCATCGAGCCGTATTAACAACAATCTCAAGTGGCGACTGAATGCTTGGTTGTTTGAGAACGAAACCCCAGAAGACTTGTTGTTCTTCGCACGTAAGGATGATTTTGTTGAGATGGCGTTGGAATATTATTTCTAGTGTTAGCTTTATGAGGCGTTCTTGTTAAGAGGGGCGTCTCAAATTTAAGATGAGTTATATTTAGAGTGTTCAATATCTTCTTTTTATAAAATGGATCAAACAATCGAATAAACCTACAGGTAAAATGGTTATATTTTTTCAGTATCTATAACCTCCGAATATGCATGTAAATCGTGCTGGTGGTATCGGCCTTAAGGGATTTATGAATTCATTTAATTGGGATAAAAACTTTGAAACAGGCATTGGTGTTGTAGATGAACAGCATCAATATCTTGTTGGTATTATCAACCACTACGGAAATCTGTTGTCAGAGAACACTATCTCTATCGACGACATAAACGTCGCTTTACTCGATCTCACATGCTATGCCGAATTTCACTTTAAAGAAGAAGAATCTTTGATGAGAGATTGCGGTGTGTATGAGCGACACATTGAAGAGCATATCAAAGTGCATCGTGTATTTATGCAAGATATCTACAGTATGCAAGCTTTCATCATGGAAGAAGATCAGTCGTCAGCACGGCAGTTACTTGATTTATTGATCCACTGGCTTGCTTACCACATCCTCGGCATCGACCAAAACATGGCGCGACAAATGACCGCGATAGAAGAGGGCGCGACACCTCTGCAAGCCTTTGAAGCGGAAGAAAAGCAGCAAGATTCTGCGACTGTCCCGCTGTTGGCTGCGCTTAACGGCCTGTTTGAACAAGTCTCTGAACGAAACAAACAGTTGTTACGCTTCAACCAGTTACTCGAAGATAAAGTTGAGGAACGTACGGCAGAATTAAAACGAGCGAATAAGAGACTTGAAGAACTGTCATTAACCGACTCTCTTACTAATTTGCATAACCGTCGTAGTGCTTTTAAACAGTTAGCGCTGCATTGGCAAGACTCCAAAGAACTGGGCATGCCTTTAGTGTGTATTATGATTGATGCCGACCACTTCAAGCGCATTAATGACACCAGCGGCCATGATGCAGGCGACTTGGTGCTACAAACCCTCTCGCGTGAACTGAAAAACACGTTCCGTAATGATGATATTGTTTGCCGGTTAGGTGGCGATGAGTTCTTGGTTATTTGCCCAAACACCGACCTTAAAGGTGGGATGTACATCGCGGAAACCGCTCGACAGAAAGTGTCTGAATTAGAGGTTGAAACCAGTCATCAAGTTTGGATTGGCAGTATTAGTGTCGGTGTCGCTGAAATGACCCAAGAATTCGAAACCATGAACGAATTGATTAAAGCGGCGGATGAGTCCGTCTATTTAGCAAAAAACGCAGGGAAGAACAGCGTTTGTTCTATTCAGATCTAGCCTTCAGGTCATTTCCAAATTAAGAAGTGGAACCTGTAATTGTTCCACTTCTTCCTACTCCTCATTAATATCCTGTTAAATTTGCCGTGTTTTTAGGCAATAACTTGTTCTTTTAGCGATTCAATTTGGCATTGGTTGCGTGTTTGATTACTATGTGTAGCTATCTAAAAAAACTAATCATCCGATACGGACACTACCAACTGGTAGATGAGGAAATGATGCAACATCTAGAAGAGATCATTGCTAATGCAACGACTGCTATTGATACAGCAGATTCGTTAGTCGCACTTGATGAAGTGCGAGTTCAGTATTTAGGTAAGAAGGGTGAACTAACTCTTCAACTACAAAGCCTAGGTAAACTTCCACCTGAAGAGCGTCGCACTGCTGGTCAAGAGATCAACAAAGCGAAAGGTGCTGTTCAACAAGCGATCGCAGCTCGCAAAGACGCACTACAACGTGCAGAGCTTGAAGCGAAACTAGCTGAAGAAACTATCGATGTGAGCCTACCAGGTCGTCGCATTGAGAACGGTGGTCTTCACCCAGTTACTCGCACTGTTGAGCGTATCGAACAGTTCTTTGGTGAGCTTGGCTTTAGCACTGAGTCTGGCCCTGAGATCGAAGATGCATTCCACAACTTTGATGCACTAAACATCGCAGACGATCACCCAGCTCGTACTGATCACGATACTTTCTTCTTCAACCCTGATCTAATGCTACGTACGCACACTTCTGGTGTTCAAATCCGTACGATGGAAAACGGCAAACCGCCATTCCGCTTCATTGCTCCGGGTCGTGTTTACCGTAACGACTACGATCAAACTCACACGCCAATGTTCCACCAAGTGGAAGGTATGTTAGTTGATGAGAACGTAAACTTCGCACAACTTAAAGGCATTCTTAACGATTTCCTTTGTAACTTCTTTGAAGAAGAAGTTGAAGTGCGTTTCCGTCCTTCATTCTTCCCGTTCACAGAGCCTTCAGCTGAAGTTGACGTGAAACGTAAAGATGGCAAATGGCTAGAAGTTCTAGGCTGTGGCATGGTTCACCCTAACGTACTTCGCTCTGTTGGCATCGACCCTGAGAAATACTCTGGTTTTGCATTCGGTATGGGTGTAGAGCGTCTAACGATGCTTCGTTACGGCGTAAATGACCTTCGTGCGTTCTTCGAGAACGACCTTCGTTTCCTTAAACAATTCAAGTAATCCGGGGCAGTCGAAACTATGAAATTCAGTGAATCTTGGCTACGCGAGTGGGTTAAACCTGCAATTAACAGCGAAGAGCTAGCTCACCAAATCACTATGGCTGGTTTGGAAGTTGACGATGTAGAACCTGTTGCTGGTGAATTCACCGGCGTTAAAGTAGGTAAAGTGGTTGAGTGCGGTCAGCACCCAGACGCAGACAAACTACAAGTAACTAAAATTGATATCGGCGAAGAAGAGCTGTTAGACATCGTATGTGGTGCATCTAACTGTCGTCTTGGCCTAACTGTAGCAGTAGCAACAGTTGGCGCAGTACTGCCTGGTAACTTCAAAATCAAGAAAGCAAAACTACGTGGCGTTCCATCGCACGGCATGCTTTGTTCTTTCTCTGAGCTAGGTATCGACGTAGAGTCTGACGGCATCCTTGAGCTACCAGAAGGCACAACGCTAGGCATGGACGTACGTGAGCTTCTTGAGCTTAACGACGTAACTATCGACGTAGACCTAACAGCAAACCGCGCAGACTGCTTCAGCATCCGTGGCCTTGCTCGTGAAGTTGGCGTACTAAACCGCGCAGACGTTACAGAGCCAACAGTTGACGCTGTTGCAACAAGCATTGAAGACACAGTATCTGTTGAAATCAAAGCAACTGATGCTTGTCCACGTTACCTTGGCCGTGTGGTTAAGAACGTAAACGTGAAAGCGGAATCTCCAATCTGGATGCAAGAAAAACTGCGTCGTTGTGGTATCCGTTCAATCGACCCAGTTGTTGACATCACAAACTACGTGATGCTAGAGCAAGGCCAACCAATGCACGCATTTGATCTCGCTAAGATCGAAGGCGGTATCGTGGTTCGTCTAGCAGAGCAGGGCGAAAAGCTAACACTTCTAGATGGCAACGAAGCTGAACTAAACAGCAACACGCTTGTTATCGCTGACCAAAACAAAGCACTAGCAATCGCTGGTATCTTTGGCGGTCAAGATTCAGGTGTTACTACTGAAACGACAGACGTACTTCTTGAAGCAGCATTCTTCGCACCGGATCACATCCGTGGTCGCGCACGTGCTTACGGCCTTCACACTGATTCTTCTCTACGTTTCGAACGTGGTGTTGATTCAACGCTACAAGCAGCAGCTATGGAGCGTGCAACACAGCTTCTAGTTGAAATCTGTGGTGGTGAAGTTGCGCCAGTAAACGGCAGCGAATCTGAAGCCTCACTTCCTAAAGCAAACGTAGTTGCTCTACGTCGCGCTAAGCTAGATAGCCTACTAGGTCACGAAATCCCATCTACAGACGTAGTGGAAATTCTTACTCGCCTAGGTTGTAACGTTGAAACGACAGACGCTGGCTGGACGGCAACGTCTCCATCTTGGCGTTTTGATATCGCAATCGAGCAAGACCTAATTGAAGAAGTAGGTCGTATCTACGGTTACGATAACATTCCAAACCAAGCGCCTAAAGCGGCACTTAAAATGAATGACCACAAAGAAGCTGACCAACCGCTTAAGCGCGTTCGTGACCTTCTTGTAGACCGTGGCTACCACGAAGCAATCACATACAGCTTCGTAGAACCAGAGCAGCAAAAACTTGTTGTACCTGGTGTTGAGCCGCTAATCCTGCCATTCCCAATCTCTGCGGATATGTCAGCAATGCGTCTTGGCCTAATCCAAGGTCTACTAAACACAGTTGTTCACAACCAGAAGCGTCAACAGTCTCGCGTTCGTCTATTCGAATCAGGCCTACGTTTCATCCCTGAAGCAACTGCTGAAAACGGCATGCGCCAAGAAATGATGCTTGCGGGCGTTATCTCTGGTACTCGTGGCGAAGAGCACTGGGACATTGCAACTAACACTGTAGATTTCTTCGATCTTAAAGGTGACCTAGAAGCAGTTCTTGAGCTTTCTGCAAACGAAATCGCATACAGCTTCAAAGCAGCTAAGCACCCAGCACTTCACCCAGGTCAAACTGCGGCTATCGTCGTAGACGGCAAAGAAGTGGGTATCATTGGTACTGTTCACCCAGAACTAGAGCGTAAGTTTGGTCTTAACGGCCGCACTATCGTATTCGAAATCGAATGGGCAGCTATCAACACTCGCGTGCTTCCAGAAGCAGTAGCCGTATCTAAGTTCCCTGCAAACCGTCGTGATATCGCAGTAGTTGTTGACGAAGCAGTAGCTTCTGGCGACATCGTAGAAGCGTGTATCGCAGCGGGTGGCGAATTCCTAACAGGCGCTAAACTGTTCGACGTATACGTTGGTCAAGGCGTTGAAGAAGGTAAGAAGAGCCTAGCAATCGCACTTAGCCTACAGTCTGTAGAGCGCACACTAGAAGATGCAGACATCGCTGGTTCAGTAGATGCTATCGTAGCTTCAATCTCAGAGAAATTCGGCGCAGCACTTCGCGACTAATCTCTTCTGATAGATAGAAAAACCAAAGGCCTCGCATTGCGAGGCCTTTTTGTTTTGTTGTTTGTAACGGTTTGCTGCAACCTAAAAGGAGGTGAGTAATATAAAAGGTGTGATGTAAGCATATGTTTTAATTGATTAAAATAGCTGTTTAATTGACACGTTGCATATGTGTGGGATAATGCATATTACATAATGTAAAGTGTTTATAAGATGGCTATACAAAGTATAAGAGTAAAAAATCTTCTCTCTTTTGATGATGTTTTTATTGATAACATTCAGGATGTTAACTGTATTGTAGGGAAAAATAACGTAGGTAAATCTAATTTACTCAAGCTCATGCGTTATTTTTATTCGAAATTAAACGGTGAGAGAGTGTTACCGCCAGAGTTGTATTCCAATTATAATAGTAATGGTTCAATTACGATTCGATTCAATACTACAAGAATAAAAGCCATTGTGACGGGTAAAAATAACAACTCAGCTTTTTTAAAGCATATTTATAATACTTTATTCCCTGGCCAAAAAAGAACTGCATTTTCTAATGAAACGTTGGATAACTCACATATAGAATTGACATTAACTATTTTTAAAGATGATTCAACAAAGTGGTCAACATCGAACAAAGAAATATTAAAGCTAATCTATATTCTCTATCCGTTTATTGATATTGAAACTAGACATATTGATCTATACGATTGGAATAGAATCTGGGGCTTAATAAGCAGGTTGAGCTCTTTTAATGTAAAGAAAATTGATAGTAATGAAGTTATAGACTATCTCGATAGTAAAATATCTAATGGTACTGGTCACTATAAAGACTATATAGAAAAAGTTGAAAGTATAGTAGACACTAGAGCATACTCATATAGAGATAAGGTGCTTAGTTATATAAAGGTCGGTCTTCAAGGTCATGACTTTACAAACTCAGGACAAGAGTTAGGTATACAATCTGATGGAACCAACTCCCACCGTTTTATAGAAATAATATTGAAACTCCTAATTGTTTTGACCAGAAGAGAATATATAACTCCAACTATATATATCGACGAGCCAGAGGTTGGATTACATCCAAAATTAAATGAAGACTTGATACAAACATTTCATAGAGTCTACAATCAATTTCTAAAAAAAAAGAAGGGGAAAGAGCCAGGAAAATACAAGACACCTTATCCAAAATTAATAATATCGACACACTCCCCGAATGTATTAAAGTATGTTGTTAGATTGTTTAAGGATAAGCAACAAGTAATTCATTTTTCAAAATTTAAAAATGAAGGTACTCAAGTATCAAAGCTAAACTCTCAGTATAAAGATGCTAGGTTCCTAAATATATTCAGTGACAATGAAGCTAGATTATTTTTTAGTAATTTTATCCTTTTTGTCGAAGGAGCAACTGAGCTCGAAATATTTAGAAACTATAAATTATGTGAAAAATTTCCGGCGTTAAATTCCATAGATGTTTATGAAACAAATGAAGTGATTCTTAAATATCTAAATCCTAATTATTCTAAAGCAGCTATTCCTTTTCTGGTTATTAACGATGCAGATGTCTTGATTAAATTTAATTATAGTAAGAGTAAGCTTACGTTAGATAATGCAAAGTATAATATACCAATGATAACAAAGAAGAACCATCTAAGTTTCCACACAGTTCACGATGTTAGGAAGAAGGCTGTCTTAGATTATGTTAATTCACAAAATGGAAATTTTCTAAAATTCGATGCGAGTAATACTGGTTTTGATTCTTTTTCTATCCAAAACTACGTTAAGTCGATTAACGAAATACTGAACAATGAACGTTGTCATTTAACAGTAACAACAATAGAAGGTTCTCTTATTACTGAGCAGTCTTTGACTATATTTTTTAAGTGGGCCGTTTATAAGTTTACAAAATCAATGAAATATAAAGGTTCAAACGATGAACCAACTAAATGGTTCAACGCACTAAATAGAGACTTGCTCTCAGGTAAGAAGTCACATACGGATATATTTAATCAGCTAATTAGTATGGATTACGTTGGTTGTAAATTGTCAGAGCAAGATATGTTATTTTTGAATAAAATAAGTACGGGACATCTAAAAGATTGCCACAATAGATTATTATCTTATTCTGATTCACCCAAAATAATCTTAAATGTTCTAAGGGTTGTTTTTGAAGGTAAAACCGATAACTTGCTGAGTAGATTGCATGATGATTATTTAAATACGGCCAATGTTCAGTTTGTAAATCTTGTTAAGGAGATGCGAACTCATTATTTCAAAAATCTTGGACCAATAATGGGTAAGACTGGTGGCTGGGTAACTGATTTTCTTGACTTTGCTATCGAAGATATTGAGAAAAATAGTATGAATAATAAAGACTTTAATCGAAAGTTTGCATTTGTTTTCCCTGAACTATCTGATATTATCAGGAAGGTTTCTTCCTCGATAGCGCAGGAGGACTTGCACGCAAGTCGCAATGGGTAAAGTTGGAAAACTTTAAACAAAGCTTAGCTCCTAACAGTCAGTAGCTGTGCGCCGTTTCCATTATGCTTTAATGGTAACTTTAAGGCACACGGCGTGTAAAGATTGGTATTTTGTGTCGAGGAAGAAACCGTTATATTATGAAATATAGAAAATTAACAACTAAAACATTCCTATCTATACTCTCAGATGAAATTATTGATCAACTGGAGCTATCCAGAAACCCCATTCAACCTTATACAATAAAAGATGTGAAGCATGGTAAAATTGGAACTAAATCTATATTTAAACTTGCACCCGCTAAATCTCAGTATCTTGAAAGGCTTAATCAAAAATTTTTCTCAAATATTGAAGTAAATAATTCAGCCGTAGCATATGTAGGGAAAAAGTCATACCTTGATATGTTTGAGCCTCATAGAAATAACGCGAATTTTTTAAGATTAGATATAAAGTCTTTCTTTCATAGTATAAACAGGGAGGCATTAAAGAAAACATTTTCGGCCTATATTTCGGACGAGGTTTTTTGTGAAGATGGAAAGTCAAAGCAGCCTCTAATCGATGCTTTTCTTAACTTGATTAGCCTTAATGTTACAAAAGATTATAATGATCCACAGCTAGTGAATAAATCTATATTACCTATTGGTTTTAAATCATCACCGGTGATATCCAACATAATTTTTCGTAGATTTGATATATTAATTCAAGAGCTTTGTTCTAGAAGTGGCATATCCTACACTCGTTATGCTGATGATATGTTGTTTTCCTCGCCCTCTGAGCATACTTATTTACACACAAATAAATTCTTTAATGAGATTTCTTACATTTTGTCTTTAGGTGAATTTAGGATAAATACATCTAAGACAATTAAAGATAAGAATATGATATCAATTAATGGCTATGTCATCGAATCAAAAGGAGATGGTCGAAATGGTACGATCAGGATTTCAGAGAAGAAAACAAAAAAAATATATAAGCTGATCTATATGATGGAAAAAGGAGTGCCTCATAAGGTCATAATGAACAGGGTTTTTAGAGTACAAGATAGAGATATTGTTTATAATTTTAAAAAGGGTAAAGAAGAGTTCAAGAAGAAATTTTACAAAACACAAACTAGAAACAGGCTTACAGGCTATCGTGCGTATATAATATCAATTTTGAAGTTTAACGATAAGTATCAATGTATTGAAGCTAAGTACGTATCTGAGTACCAAACTATAGTTGAAAGTTTGGAAAAGCAAATATATAAGGTAATTTAGTATTTAATTGCACTCGGGCTCCTTTATCATAAGCTCTCTTAATTGGAAATATGGTACGTTAGATCAAAAGGGACTAGAATTATTAACTAAATGTAACGTGATCTCCACTTCAATATATATATCTGACCCGTCTACAACTTCACACTTTATAGTAGCTATATTGATTGAGAGGGGCGCTTTCTGTGTTCCCTTTAAAGTAAGTAGAGAGAGACACTATGAAACGCTTAATTCTAAACATCACACTCTTGGTATTCATGGCGCTTGGTAGCATGAATGCCATGGCTTATGACTCAACGGTTAAGTACGGTATCGCGATATCTCACGATGGTGAGCAAATTGCGTATGGCAAAAGTGGGAGCTGGGAGACGGCGCTGATCTTCATTCACGGCTGGAGCCTAGACAGCAGGCTATGGCAAAACCAAGTGAGTGAGGGCTTTTAACGTGCAGTACAGATCCTGAAACGACTAGGGCAGATGTACGTGAGAATAGGCTGATAATCCCCTCCTAGCCTCCCCTTGGTTTACATCTCCAATCTCTTGTTGGTAATGGGAAAGGGGAGGAACTGAATACCGATCGTGAAAAGTGCAGCTATATGTTCAGCGCCAAAGAATGTTCTCCCCCTCGATCGTTAATCTAAAGAGATCGGGTCACTCCATTCGAGGGGGAGCTAGAGGGGGAGGTTTTGGTCTACTAGACCCATTCACACAATGCTGATGAAAGCGGTGAAGTAGGGTGCTTTAGTTGTTAAATGATGGATGTAATCGGTGATAGATAAAACCAAGGCCTCGCGATTGCGGGGCTTTTTTGTTCGTTGGAGGTTTTGCTAGCTACATTCATTTCAATTTGCGAGTGATGATCGCATCGTTCACTCGTTTATGGTCCTTAAACGACGGCCTCATAGTTATATAAATGCTCTACCACCCCCCCTAGATATGTAATTAGCGCCACTGTTATTGGTGAGGGCTGACCGAATCTAGTGGTGCTTTTTACTGATAATCACTTCAACTATGTGTTTAGGACGTCCTGCTATGGCTAAGAAAATAATATTCATTCATGGTCGCGCTCAAAAGCCCGATAAAGCTCCCCTTCAAGCACTCTGGTACGAGGCTATAGAGCATGGCTTGCAGCGAGATTGTGGAGACTCAAGCTCATTACAAGCTTTTAAAGATGTCGATAAACGATTTGTCTATTACGGTGAACTATCAAATACATTGTTAGAGAAACCAACAGAAGACCCTGCAAGTCGACAACAAGCGCTGTCTGAACTCAAAAAGTACAAGACAAACCAATTCAATAAAACAACGTATAACAAGGTATCTAAAATTGGTTTTCTAAAAGAGGCGTTAGCAGATACTTTTTCATCGCTATTTGGAAAGCTAGGTGTGGCTGAGACACTGATAACGAAGGTCGCGCCAGATATGGCGAACTATTGGAATGAAGATACCTATTTTGGTAGCGATGTCAGGCATAGGCTAATGGTTGAACTGAAGGAAGCGCTTGATAATCAGGATGATGTGATGATTGTGTCGCACAGTCTTGGGTCGATGATCAGTTATGACGTGTTATGGAAGTTGTCTCATTACGGAGAGTATAGGCATGACTATGGTGCAAACAAGAAGGTCAACTTATTGCTTACGCTCGGGTCGCCGTTAGGCGATGAAAACGTAAAAGATAGGCTAAAGGGGAGTCGCTTGAAAGATGAGAAGAAGTATCCGTTAAACATTCAGCAGTGGATAAACATATCGGCAGAAGATGATTTTATCTCTCATGACAGCAAAATTAAAAATGACTTCAAGGATATGCTCAAACTGGATCTAATACCCGGTGGAATGAAAGATATCCACCCAGTTTATAACCTCAATATTCGCAACGGAAAAAGCAATCCGCATGCTTCCATCGGTTATCTCATTAATCCTAAATTCATCAAAGTATTGGATGAATGGCTCTCGAGTTGATGTGGTTTTACCATTGTAAATTGCTTCGGTGATCGTTCGTTGAAACTTAGATAAAACAAGCCTCGCGTGTGCGAGGCCTTAGTTGTTTGTGGGGGAATTAAAAGTAGGGGTGTGAACACAGAATTGGACAAAAATGGCGAGGTTAAATGTACTCATGATTCAGAAAAAAATAACGAAGTCTAACCTATCCATTACTACGAAATTACAGCTTTACGATGCCACGAGTCACTTTAATGCCACCAATTAAAGTAGAACCACCGTAGTCTTTCGCTAATCTTAATAAAGTGTCATGAAATCCATGATTTGGGAAAGCTTGTTCTACTTCTGCAATCATGGACTTAGGGAGCCCTTTTTTAACCATTCCTTTTGATGCATCAATCCAGTCCGCTTTTCGACAAGCTTCTATAACTTTTTCATGTGGACCTTTATACGGTGTGATTTTGTGATGCCAGTGAATAGCGCCTTTTAGAGCATCAGGGTCTAATCCCCAGTTTTCCTTTTCATTGTCATTTAATGCCACTGCTTCTGATGGCTCAAGGTAAGCGAGTTCATGGTCAGTCCACAGGCCAATATCATGATAGACAAATGCGGTTTCGACTAACTTTTCAAATTGTTCATCATAATCTAGAAAGTGCATTGCATAAGTGATTGTTCTATAAACATGATTACGATAGCCAAGATAATCTTCCCCAATCAGCTCTTTATAACGCTCAAGTAGTAACTCTACCCGTGGTCTCTCTAGCTTTATTTGAATCTTACTGCCCATGATTATTTCCTTATTAAATCATTCTGTTGTTCATTGAGGAGTTTAGACCAAAAATCGATATTAACGAAAACTCGGGATAATCGCTGGTATGCCCGGTAGAAGGCCAACCAGCGCCATTACACCACTTAGCACAATAAACATAATGCCAGGCAATACCCAGCGGCTCATTTTACTCAGTTCACTACTACGTTCTTTACAACCGACTAAGCCTAAGTTATCTAACAGCATGGTGAGAGCCCAGCCAAATGCAGGGTTAACGAGCGCTGAAGAGAACACAACAATCGCTGCCGACTGTGTGGTTTTTCCTTCACGCGTCATTTCCATTCCAGCTTCTAGCAATGGCACAAATACCCCAACAATCAGCGCCACACACAGTACAGGTTGCCAGATAGCTAAATCCATCGGGTAGCCCCAAACAGCAGCGATAATACAGAACAGAGCCGTGAGCAAAGCGCCGGCAGGAATAGGGCGTTTAGCAATCGCAGCCGGTACGATATAAGTCCCCCATGAAGACGTAAAGTTAGTACCGCCAAGCAGAGAACCGAACGTTTGACGAATTGATGCCGTGGTCATGGTGTCGTCGATGTTCATGTGTACTTTTTCGGTACGTTCTGGGTAGCTGATCTTTTGGAATACTTGATGCCCTAAGAAATCCGGTGACCACATCGCTACGGCTAGAATCGCAAACGGCAATACCACCATGAAGTGTTCAATCGTCGGTAGGCCTAGCATCCAACCTGTATTTTCTCCCCACCAATACATAGGGTTCATGTTGGGCAAGCCTGGCTCAGTGTGGAAAGCAAATGGGGCGCCCATGGCAAATGCAATCGTACCACCCAACAAGCAGCTAAGAGGTACTGCTAACCAACGTTTGCGGAAGTGTTCCAGTAGCGCGTACAAGATAATGGTGCAAAAGATCACCACAAACGCGATGTGGCTCATACCGATTCCTTCAGCCCAAGCGAAAAGCTTTTTCACTTGAGAGGCGGTTCCAACAAAGCCGAGGTAGAGCAATAAGCCGCCACACACGCCTTTACTGGTGAGGTTGGCCAACATGCTGCCACCTTTACTGATGGCTAAGATGAGGCCAAAAGCGCCAATCAACAGGCCAAACGCCATCGGGTGTCCACCTGCTGCAACCACAATCGGAATCAAAGGGATAAGTGGGCCGTGGGTCCCTGCGAGGTTTGCAGTCGGCAATAAAAAGCCAGAGAAAATAATAATGAAAACAGAGGCGATGAGCAGTTCATAACGAACGTTTTCTAGAATGAAGTCTTCATTTAATCCGAGAGCCCCAGCAAAGGTGGCTGCAATCGCGCCCACCATAACCACTTTACCAATGGTCGCCGCCATCGCTGGGATGGTGTCTTCTATCTCAAATCGATAATCTTTAAACGGCAAATTTGGACGCCAGCGCTTAGGCGACATGATTTGCAATTCGTGTTCTAGATACTGTTCTCGGGATTCAAACTCTGAGCTTGGTTTATGTTGTTGTTCATAGGTGAGTTCATCCTCATTGGCTTGAGGCTTCTCTGTTTGTATATGTGCAGACTCTAAAGTAGTGCTCATTTTGATTCCTTTCGTTCACACTCTTAGGTGTGTTATTCCAACAAACGTTGTTGACTCACGGTATGAAGTGCAAACAATGCGTCAACTTATAATTAAAAACCCATTAACATTTAGTTGTTAGTACCTTATACCAAACCAAAAAAAACAAATAGACTCAGTCGGTTAGACATTAGTCGTAGAGTCGGACGACTAGTATTAGACCCTGTAGATAGTATGTGTCTGGTTATTTGTAGTCCCTTAATTTCTCCCACGTTCTGCACTTGATAGTGATAGAATCTCCGCATTAGAGTTATCGAGAAACTAGGTATTTATAAACAATGTTTATCCATCACGTAAATGGCATCGACTGGCTGGTAATTACAGCCTTTGAAGAACTGAAAACTATGTTTATCGAAGATGCAGGCCCAATCCCAGCTTGCTTTTCTACCGCCAGCGAGTTGAGCCTGATTGATCAAGCCAAACGCAGTTATGGATTTTTGCCTAAACTCCGCGGTGTGATCACCGATACCGGCACTTTTCAAAGTAGAGATATTGAAGAAGATTTGAACCCACAGCTTGCGTGTATCGTTGAAGGGCGTGGTCGGGTTTTTATCTATCACGGCGACTACGTGGCTTTTGTCGATGACGAGCAAACCTTCATTACCCGTATGGACTGAGAGTGATTCAGTGAGTTGAGATCGGCGAATTGGTAAATCGGCGAGTTAGCCCACCTAGAATTTAAAACTAAAGGATTAATATGATGGCAAAAACGATCTCATTGGTACTTGGCAGTGGTGGCGCAAGAGGCTTGGTTCACGTTGGAGTCATCCGCTGGTTAATTGAGCATGGCTATCAGATAAAATCCATTTCTGGCTGTTCAATTGGCGCACTTATCGGTGGTGTCTACGCTGCGGGCAAGTTGGATGAATTTGAAGAGTGGGTCACCAGTATCGATCAAGGTGATATGGCGATGTTGTTGGACTTTTCATGGCAGTCGAGTGGTATGTTCAAAGGGGACAAGATCATCGACACACTGCGTGGGCTGATCGGCGAGATTTCAATTGAAGATCTGCCCATCCCTTATACCGCAGTTGCCGCTAACGTCGCCGATGAAAAAGAGGTTTGGCTGCAATCAGGTTCTCTGTTTGATGCCATTCGCGCCTCTATCTCTTTGCCACTGTTCTTGACCCCTCACGTTATCAATGGAGAAGTGCTGATTGATGGCGGCGTTCTTAATCCCGTACCGATTGCGCCTACCTTTGGTGATAATACAGACTTTACACTGGCTGTGAATTTAGGTGGTGAACCTGAAATGGTTAAACAGGAAGTGATACCGGTTTCCCTGCCAACAAAAGAGAGCAACCTGCATGAGAAGGTTGTGCATTTTATCGATAACCTCGGTAGCAGTGTAAAAAGCAAAATGAGCTTCAACTTTGCTTTTTACGATATTGCCAACCAAGCATTTGATGCGATGCAATCGACCATTGCTCGCCAAAAGTTGGCCGCTTACCCCGCCGATATCACGCTTGAGATCCCACGCAATGCTTGTGGCACCCTAGAGTTTGATCGCTCACAAGAGATGATCGACAGAGGCTACCACTTAGCACAGGCTAAACTGGGCAATCGACTTTAATGTATTTGCTGCTGAATGAGGGTAACTATGGAAACTGAACTCAAACTATCTGAACTCAAAGAATTGGTCACAACAAAAGATGTCATCGTGCTCACCAGCATAGAAGAGCCTGCTGTATCTTGGTTGATAGATTGCTATCAAGAGAATGCTGATATCCAAATTATCGAGAACGCACACCAACTAGATACTGAAGCGATTTTGCGGCAATGCAGAAGCAGCCTTAACGAAAGTAAAAAGGTCATCCTTACAGCGCAGTTTCGTAGTCAACTGCCTATCATCAATATCGCTTCACTGTGTAATGAGCAGCGCAAATCATTGATCAATATTGAGCTATCAGGCTGGGATGAAGACAAACGCGTTCCTCATTCTTACAGTAGTTTCTAGCTTATATTTGTTGCTAGGTAACTGCAGTTTTTAGGTAACCGACAGCGTCTCTATAACCAGAGCAGTTCAACACAAGGTTGATCAAAGCGGTTAAGTCAGTGTCCGGAATTTGTTGACCACTACAGGGTGGTTGTATCGAATCAGGAGTAGAAAAGTCTCTTGAGATTTTACTTGTCTAAATTGTGCTTAATTATTTGTTCCACCACACCATTCATCGTCCTTGAGCTAATCTCCGGTTTCAAATACAAGGAATGATACTCAACTCCTGTTCGGTCTATATAGGCTGCTTGTAAGCCAGCGGATAGCGCACCATGAGTGTCCCAATCATGAGTAGCGACAAGACGAAGGTTTTCGACAGGCTCTTTTAAAGTTTCGGCTGCAAAGTTATACACATCTGAATTGGGTTTGAAACTGCCTGTTTCTTCAACGGAAATGACGGTGTCGAAATAATCTTCTAAGCCTGAGTTCTTGATTTGAGAAGTGATGAGATCGAGGGATGAGTTGGAAAAAGCGACGGTTTTAAACCCGTTCTCGCGCAATTTGAGCAAAGACGCTTTGATATCTGTGTGCGGTGGTAGATTGGCAAAAGAAGTTAACAAGGCACCTTTGCTTTCCGCCGTTAAATCACACTTGTACCGTTGTGCAATAGCGTTGAGCGCTGCATTCGCTAATTCAGAAAAAGTAGATTTTACGTTTGTTGCGATGCAAACCGTTGAAGAGTGTAAAAGCTTTGAAAACCAAAGTGATAATGCATCCTCCTTTCCAAACACCGCTTTAAATTTAGGCTGTAATGACTCCAAATTTAAAACCGTTTCGTTTATATCAAAAAGTATCACTTCTTTTTTCATGCAAAGCCCCCAGATTTAATTGAATTTTATGCTTACATAATC
>NZ_JBFRTQ010000095.1:0-38835 GCF_041474195.1 Vibrio sp. 10N.222.52.C3
TCTCGTATCTCGTATCGCAGATACAAAAAAGCCTCGCTATAGCTATATAGCGAGGCTTTGGAATTTTTATGCGCCCTTAAAATAGGGAGCGTTAACGTAAGGTCTGAATTACTTCAGCATACCTTCGTTAGCGTTCTCACGAACGTGCTTAAGAATAGACTTAACACCACGTGCGCTTGAAGCAACAACATTACCAGAAGTCATGTAATCAGTACCGCCAGCAAAGTCAGTCATGATAGCACCAGCTTCACGAGCGATTAGATCGCCAGCTGCTAGATCCCATGGCTTAAGGCCAAGTTCTAGGTAACCATCAACACGGCCAGCTGCTAGGTAACATAGGTCAAGAGCAGGAGAACCTGTACGACGGAAATCAGCACAGTCGATGAATAGACCAGAGATGATCTTCATGAAAGATTCAGAGTGTTGTTTTTGCTTGAATGGGAAACCAGTCGCTAGAACAGTACCTTGAAGGTCTTTTAGTTGAGTAACACGCATACGAGCGTTGTTAAGTTGAGCGCCAGCGCCACGTTGAGCTGTGAATAGCTCGTTTAGCATTGGGTCATAAACACAAGCAACTTCTGTACGACCGTTCATGCGAACAGCGATAGATACAGAGAAGTGAGGGAAACCTTTTACAAAGTTGTTGGTGCCATCCAGTGGGTCAACGATCCATTGTACATCAGAGTCTTTACCTTCAGTCAGGCCTTTCTCTTCAGAAATAATGCTGTGCTCTGGGTAAGATGCTTTGATTGTCTCAATGATCATGTACTCAGCTTCTTGAGCAATGTTAGTAACGTAATCGTTGTTACCTTTTAGAGACGTTTCGATCTTATCAGTTGTTTCTAGAGATTTAGCAATATGGTTGCCAGCTTTACGCGCAGCGCGTATCGCAATGTTTAGCATTGGATGCATATGGTTTTTCCCACAAGATGTTAAAGAACAATTTAAAGCGGCGGCGAGTATACCAAAGTTTTACCAAAAGGGAAGTGGTTATTTTTTGAACTCTTGGTTTCACATTCCGCGAAGGGTCTGACCATTTTACTTTGCTATGTGTTAATATCTCGCGATTATTTTTAAAGTGGTGTCATATAGCATGTTAGACAATGTAAAAGTCGTTCTGGTTGGTACGTCTCATTCGGGAAATATCGGATCAGCAGCTCGCGCAATGAAAGTGATGGGTTTGAGTCAATTAGTTCTTGTAGACCCTCAATGTGAAGTTGACGAGCAGACCTTAGCACTGGCTGCTGGTGCAGGTGACATCGCAGAAAACGCGACTATTGTTTCTACTCTTGAAGAAGCAGTAAGAGACTGTGGTTTGGTTGTGGGTTCAAGTGCTCGTTCTCGTACGCTTGAATGGCCAATGCTTGAGCCTCGCGAGTGTGGTGAAAAGTTTGCGGTTGAAGGTCAGAAGCACCCAGTAGCATTAGTCTTTGGTCGTGAGCGTACTGGCTTGACTAACGATGAGCTTCAGAAGTGCCACTTCCATGTATGTATCCCAGCTAACCCTGAATACAGCTCGCTAAACCTAGCAATGGCAGTGCAGACTCTGAGCTACGAAGTGCGTGTAGCTCACCTTGATATGGTCGCTAGCCAATATCAGCCACAGCAACAAGATGAGTACCCTCGTCACGAAGAACTAGAAATGTTCTATGAGCACCTTGAAAAAGTGATCATTGATACCCAATTTATCTCTAAGGATAAGCCAGGTCAGGTGATGAATAAACTACGTCGTCTGTTCAGTCGAGCTCGTCCAGAGTTGCAAGAGATCAACACTCTACGCGGCATTTTGACTTCAATTGAGAAGAGCAAAAACGACAAATAAAAACCACACAAACCCTAAGGGTGAATACTTGACTAAAATAGTCAACTAAATACTTGACCAATTTAGTCAGGTATGGGAAGATTCCAACCACATAAACAATGTGGATTCGGTGTGATATGAAACTTACATCTAAAGGAAGATATGCGGTAACAGCTATGCTAGATGTAGCACTGCATTCGCAAAAAAGCCCAGTTCCTCTGGCTGATATTTCAGAGCGACAGGGCATCTCATTATCTTACTTAGAACAGCTATTTTCTAAGTTACGTAAAGCTGGCTTAGTTGCTAGTGTTCGTGGTCCTGGCGGTGGTTACCGTTTAGGTGCTGAAGCGAGCGACATCGCTGTCGGAACTGTAATTGCTGCAGTAGACGAATCAGTTGATGCAACTAAGTGTCACGGTCGAGCAGATTGCCAAGGTGGTAGTCGTTGTTTAACTCACACTCTTTGGCGTGATTTAAGCTCCCGAATCAGCAGCTTCTTAAATGACATTACGCTCGGTGAGCTAATGAAAGATAACGAAGTTTTAGAGATTTCTGATCGTCAAGATATCGATCTTGCGGTTAATAATGGTTTTGCACATAAAAATACGAGCACTACAACGATTAGTGCAGCACCTCACGGTGTTAATGCCCGCTCTTAGCGGTCAGTTTTTACATTGGAGTAGAAAATGAAACTGCCTATTTACTTTGACTATTCAGCTACATGCCCAGTCGATCCACGTGTTGCTGAAAAAATGGTTCAGTGCATGACGATGGACGGTAACTTCGGTAACCCTGCATCTCGTTCACACCGTTACGGCTGGCAGGCAGAAGAATCAGTAGATAATGCTCGTGAGCAAATTGCCGATCTACTAAATGCAGACCCACGTGAGATTGTTTTCACGTCAGGTGCTACAGAGTCAGACAACCTTGCTATCAAAGGTGCAGCGCACTTTTACGAGAAGAAAGGTAAGCACGTAATCACGTGTAAAACAGAACATAAAGCGGTTCTTGATCCATGTCGCCAACTAGAGCGTGAAGGTTTTGAGGTGACTTACCTTGAGCCTGAAGCAAACGGCATCATTGATTTAGACAAGCTACAAGCAGCAATGCGTGAAGATACGGTTCTTGTTTCTATCATGCACGTAAACAACGAGATTGGTGTAATCCAAGATATCTCTGCAATCGGCGAATTATGTCGTTCACGCAAGATCATCTTCCACGTTGATGCGGCTCAGTCTGCGGGTAAAATCCCACTAGATGTAAAAGAGATGAAAGTTGACCTTATCTCTCTTTCTGCACACAAAGCATACGGCCCTAAAGGCATTGGTGCTTTGTACGTTCGTCGCAAGCCACGTATTCGTCTTGAAGCACAGATGCACGGTGGAGGTCACGAACGTGGTTTCCGTTCTGGTACGCTTGCTACTCACCAAATCGTGGGTATGGGTGAAGCTTTTGCTGTCGCTAAACAAGACATGCAGAAAGATTATGACCACGCACTAGCACTTCGCGAGCGTCTATTGAAAGGGGTTCAAGATCTAGAAGCAGTAACGGTAAATGGCGACTTAGATCAACGTGTACCACATAACCTAAACGTGAGCTTTGCTTTCGTTGAAGGTGAATCTCTGCTTATGTCTTTAAAAGACTTAGCGGTATCATCAGGTTCTGCATGTACATCAGCGAGTCTTGAGCCTTCATACGTTTTACGCGCTCTTGGCTTAAACGATGAACTGGCACACAGCTCAGTACGTTTTTCATTCGGCCGTTTCACTACGGAAGAAGAAATCGACTACGCGATTGCACAAATCCGTGTAGCAGTAAATAAATTACGCGACATGTCTCCTCTATGGGATATGTATAAAGAAGGGATTGATTTGAACACTGTTGAGTGGGCTCATCACTAATCTCACGAAAATAGAGGATTCGAGGTAACTATCATGGCATATAGCGAAAAAGTAATTGATCACTACGAAAACCCACGTAACGTAGGTTCGTTTGATAAAGAAGATCCAAGTGTAGGTAGCGGCATGGTTGGCGCACCAGCTTGTGGTGACGTAATGAAACTGCAAATCAAAGTATCTGCAGAAGGTATTATTGAAGACGCAAAATTCAAGACTTACGGTTGCGGTAGCGCAATCGCTTCTAGCTCACTAGTCACTGAGTGGGTTAAAGGTAAAAGTATTGATGAAGCAGCTGCTATTAAAAACTCTGAAATCGCAGAAGAGCTAGAGTTGCCACCAGTGAAAGTTCACTGTTCAATTCTTGCTGAAGATGCAATCAAAGCAGCGGTTGCGGATTACAAAAAGAAGCACTAATCGTTTCTACAACGTAATCACTTCAAAAAAGTAATATTTGGGAGCACCCTTTGTGCTCCCCCTGAGTTCTCAATTTATATAAAACACAAGGTTGTAGTATGGCCATCACCATGACAGATACGGCAGCAAGCCGAGTTCAAGCTTTCCTAGATAACCGAGGTAAAGGTATCGGGTTGCGCTTAGCGGTAAAAACTACTGGCTGTTCGGGTATGGCTTATGTACTGGAATTCGTTGACGAGCTCAACGAAGAAGACGAAGTGTTCGAGCATTCAGGTGTTAAGGTCATCATTGATCCAAAGAGCCTAGTTTACCTAGACGGTACTGAGCTTGATTACGTAAAAGAAGGCCTAAACGAAGGTTTTGAATTCAACAACCCTAACGCGAAAGGCGAATGTGGTTGTGGTGAGAGCTTCAATGTATAAACGCCTCAATCGTTGAGAGTTTATAATGAGCGAAGAATAAAATTAGGCTCTAAGTAAAGAGCCTAAACTTAGGACCACCGTTACATGAATCATTTCGAATTATTTGGGCTACCACTTCAGTTTCAACTGGATGGTAGCCTTCTTTCTTCTCAGTTTAGAGATCTGCAACGCCAATTCCACCCTGATAAATTTGCCACGGCTTCTGAGCGAGATCGCTTGCTGGCTGTGCAAAAAGCTGCGCAAATCAATGATGCGTACCAGGTGTTGAAAAATCCAGTCAGCCGCGCTGAATACCTGTTAGTTCAACATGGTGAGGATATTCGTGGTGAGCAGCAGACTATGCAAGATCCTATGTTCCTGATGGAGCAAATGGAATTGCGTGAAGAGCTGGAAGATATCGCCGACAGTTCTGATCCTGAAGATGCTTTGTTTGCATTTGAAGGAAAGGTTAGCAAAATGTATAAACAACAATTAAGCGCTATCCAACAAGAACTCGACAGCGAAGCTTGGTTAGAAGCTGCAGACCGAGTAAGAAAGCTTAAGTTTATTGCAAAATTAAAGAATGAAATCGAGTTAGTTGAAGATCGTTTGATCGGCTAGTTCGTATAACAAGGACACATCCATGGCACTACTTCAGATTGCAGAACCAGGGCAAAGCGCCGCTCCTCACCAGCACAAGCTTGCAGTGGGTATTGATTTAGGTACAACAAACTCATTGGTTGCGTCAGTGCGCAGTGGTGAGGCAAGCACGCTTGTTGATCAACAAGGTCGCAGTATTCTCCCTTCCGTTGTTCACTATCAGTCAGAGTCGTACACCACTGGTGATGAAGCGCGTGTAAATGCACAAACTGATCCTAAAAATACCATTATCTCAGTTAAGCGATTAATCGGTCGTTCACTGTCAGATATTCAACAGCGATACCCATCTCTGCCATATCAGTTTGAAGAAAGTGATAATGGCCTGCCTGTGATTAACACAGCGCAAGGAAATAAGAACCCAATTCAAGTATCTGCAGATATTCTTCGTGCACTCGGTCAACGTGCTGAGTCGACGTTAGGTGGTGAATTGGCTGGTGCCGTGATTACCGTCCCTGCGTACTTTGATGATGCACAACGTGCAGGTACCAAAGACGCAGCGCAACTTGCTGGTCTTCATGTGTTACGTCTTCTTAATGAACCCACTGCAGCCGCGATTGCTTATGGCTTGGATTCAGGTAAAGAAGGGGTAATCGCTGTTTATGACTTAGGCGGTGGTACGTTTGATATCTCTATCCTACGCCTGTCTAAAGGTGTCTTCGAAGTTTTAGCAACCGGTGGTGACTCTGCATTAGGCGGCGATGACTTTGACCATTTAATTGCGGATCATTTCCAAGAGCAAATGGGCTTGTTAGAGCTGACAGCAGAACAGAACCGTATTCTTCTAGACGCAGCAACAGAAGCGAAGATTGGCTTATCTGAAGCTGAAAGCGTTAATGTTGAAGCACTAGGTTGGTCTGGCTCTTTAACTCGTGAAGAGTTCGAAGAGATCATCAAGCCACTAGTTAAGAAAACGCTGCTTTCGTGCCGCCGAGCACTGAAAGATGCGGAAGTTGACGCGGATGAAGTACTAGAAGTCGTGATGGTAGGTGGTTCAACTCGTACCTTACTTGTTCGTGAAATGGTCGGTGGCTTCTTTGGTCGTACTCCATTAACCAGTATTAACCCTGATGAAGTGGTTGCGATTGGCGCATCGATTCAAGCGGATATCTTAGTTGGCAACAAGCCTGACTCTGAGATGCTGCTATTGGATGTTATCCCTCTGTCACTGGGTATCGAAACCATGGGTGGCTTAGTCGAAAAGATCATCCCTCGTAATACCACGATCCCAGTTGCTCGTGCACAAGAGTTTACCACGTTCAAAGACGGTCAAACTGCAATGACAGTACACACCGTGCAAGGCGAGCGTGAGATGGTTGATGACTGTCGTTCACTGGCTAGATTTGCTCTGAAAGGCATCCCGCCGATGACTGCAGGTGCTGCTCATATTCGTGTTACTTACCAAGTGGATGCTGATGGCCTGCTATCGGTTACCGCAATGGAGAAGAGCACTGGCGTTCAAGCTGAAATCCAAGTTAAGCCTTCTTACGGTCTAAGCGACAACGAAGTGGCTAGCATGCTGAAAGATTCGATGACGTTTGCAAAAGAAGACATGCAAGCGCGTGCTCTTGCTGAGCAACGCGTAGAAGCGGATCGCGTTATCGAAGGCCTTATCGCTGCAATGCAAGCCGACGGTGACGAGCTACTTGATGAGCAAGGCAAACAACAACTTGTTCAAGCGATTGAAGCACTGATTGAAGTGCGTAATGGCGACAACGCTGATGCTATTGAACTAGAAATTAAGAATACCGACAAAGCGAGCCAAGACTTTGCTTCTCGTCGTATGGATAAATCAATTCGTGCTGCACTGTCAGGTCAGTCAGTCGATAATATTTAATAGTTAGAGAATAGATAAACATGCCAAAGATTATTGTTTTACCTCACGAAGATCTATGTCCAGAAGGCGCTGTTTTAGAAGCAAAAACTGGTGAGACGGTTCTTGATGTTGCACTGAAGGCCGGTATTGGTATTGAACACGCATGTGAGAAATCGTGCGCATGTACAACATGTCACGTTGTGATTCGTGAAGGTTTTGATTCTTTAGAAGAGAGTGATGATCTAGAAGACGACATGCTAGATAAAGCATGGGGCTTAGAGATGGAATCTCGCTTGGGTTGCCAAGCTAAAGTGGCTGATACGGATCTTGTTGTAGAGATTCCAAAGTACACGTTGAACCTGGCTTCTGAAGACCATTAAGAACCTGTTCTCAGTCATGGCTAATACAGCGATGACTGAGAGAGTTATTGCTTAGACAATCATACTAAGAAAACTGGCCTAGAATATAGATCATAAAGGTGACAGAGCGTCGCTAATAAATATAAGGAAGTGTTATGAGCTTGAAGTGGATTGATTCGCGAGACATCGCAATTGAGCTATGTGATTTGTACCCTGATACTGATCCTAAAACGGTACGTTTTACCGATCTGCATCAATGGGTGCTAGACCTTGAAGAGTTTGATGACGAGCCTAACCACTCGAATGAAAAAATCTTAGAGGCTATTATTTTGTGCTGGATGGATGAGATGGATTAATCCTCTTATCTGATGATTTGGTCGCGGGTTGGCATCAGTCCAATATAAAACGCAGCCAAGTTAACAATTCTTACTAAAAAAAGCGGACCTTATGGTCCGTTTTTTTATCAAAATGACATTTTCCTCCTACATAATGCTAACATCAGTGCGCTAATAAAAAATAATCAGAATCACACTCTCGAAGTGGTTCATGACAAGGAGAAATCATGTCTACACAGATGTCAGTATTTTTAAGTCAAGAAGCTGCCCAGCCTCAGTGGGGAGCAAGAGCTATTTTATCGTTCTCAGAAGCGGGAGCGACAATTCACATTGGTGAAGGCCACGATCTAGGCGCAGTTCAACGTGCGGGTCGTACGCTTGACGGACAAGGTATCGCATTCGTTTCACTTCGTGGTGAAGGTTGGGATCTAGAAAGCGTTTGGGCTTTCTACCAAGGCTACCGTGGACCAAAGAAAAAGAATGCATTGGAATGGGATGCACTTTCAGAAGCCGATCAAACTGAGCTTGAAGCTCGTATTCGCGCAACTGACTGGACGCGTGACATTATCAATAAAACCGCTGAAGAAGTGGCACCTCGTCAACTTGCGACAATGGCTGCAGAATACATCAAGTCAGTGGCACCAGCGGGCACTGTTAAAGCGAAGATTGTTAAAGACAAGGATCTACTAACCGAAGGTTGGGAAGGCATCTACGCGGTCGGCCGTGGCTCTGAGCGTACATCAGCAATGCTGCAACTGGACTTCAACCCAACAGGCGATGAAAACGCACCTGTATTTGCTTGTTTAGTCGGTAAAGGTATTACGTTCGATTCGGGCGGTTACAGTATCAAGCCAGGCCAATTCATGACAGCGATGAAAGCTGACATGGGTGGCGCAGCAACGATTACTGGTGGTTTAGGTCTTGCGATTGAACGCGGTCTTAACAAGCGCATCAAGCTTATTCTATGTTGCGCAGAGAACATGATCTCTGGTCGCGCATTGAAGCTTGGCGATATCATTACCTACAAAAACGGTAAAACAGTTGAGATCATGAACACTGATGCGGAAGGTCGCTTAGTGCTAGCTGATGGCCTGATGTACGCAAGTGCACAAAGCCCTGAGCTGATCATCGACTGTGCAACGCTAACAGGCGCGGCTAAAAACGCATTAGGTAACGACTACCACGCACTATTAAGCTTCGATGATGAGTTGTCTCACCAAGCGCTAACAGCGGCAAACCAAGAGAAAGAAGGCTTATGGCCACTGCCTCTTGCTGATTTCCACCGTGGTATGTTGCCTTCAAACTTTGCTGATCTTTCAAACATCAGCACAGGCGATTACACACCGGGTGCAAGTACAGCAGCGGCATTCCTTTCTTACTTTGTAGATGATTACAAAAAAGGTTGGATTCATATGGATTGCGCGGGTACTTACCGTAAGTCAGCAAGTGACAAGTGGGCGGCAGGCGCAACGGGTATGGGCGTTCGCACACTGGCTCGTCTTCTTATCGACCAAGCAAAATAATAATAAGGGTGAGCGGTATTTTGTGCCGCTCATTCATAAAGCTCAGATCGAAAGATCTCAGTAATTTCAGTATTTAATAACAAAAAAATGAAGTGAAGGAATCCCTATGGCTCTAGAAAGAACGTTCTCAATTGTTAAGCCGGATGCAGTTAAGCGTAACCTTGTTGGTGAAATCTACCACCGTATCGAAAAAGCAGGCCTAGAAATTATTGCTGCTAAAATGGTTCGTCTTACTGAAGAGCAAGCGAGTGGCTTCTACGCTGAACACGAAGGCAAAGAGTTCTTCCCGGCTCTTAAAGAGTTTATGACTTCTGGTCCTATCATGGTTCAAGTGCTTGAAGGCGAAAACGCTATCGCTCGTTACCGTGAGCTTATGGGTAAAACAAACCCAGAAGAAGCGGCATGTGGCACTATCCGTGCTGACTACGCAATCAGCATGCGTTACAACTCAGTACACGGCAGCGACAGCCCTGAGTCTGCAGCTCGCGAAATCGAATTCTTCTTCCCAGAATCTGAAATTTGCCCACGTCCAGCTCAATAATCGGCACTGCAAATTATTCTAAAGGCTTCACCTCGGTGAGGCCTTTTTTGTAAGTGGATTTTACGCTCTCGATAATCAATTTAGTCGTCATTCTCGAAAGCGACGAAGGAGCGTAATCGGGAATCTGTTTTTGTTATTGGAGATTCCAGATACTTCGTTCCTCAGTTCTGGAATGACGGGGAACTTTGGAGCAACCATCTCGTGGTAAATATTATCGAGCAATTGGTGATTATTTACGTCATTCCCGAAAGCGACGAAGGAGTGTAATCGGGAATCTTTGTTTAAATTGGGTAATCTCAGGTCGATAAATACAATTGTTCAAATTTTAATCGCTTAAGTTTGAATGTCTTAATAAACACAGGGTTTTACAATGCTTGTTGAAGTTGCGTAAAGCCTGTACAATTCGCGCCCTTAATTATTGTTCCGTCATTGAGAGGCATCATGACCACAGCTAAAGTCAATCTACTCGATTTTGATCGTAAAGGTCTTCGTAAATTTTTCACAGAAGAACTGAATGAGAAAGCGTTTCGAGCAGAGCAAGTGATGAAGTGGATTTATCACTTCGGTGTCGATGACTTCGAACAAATGAATAACATCAACAAAAAGTTACGTGAGAAACTTCAACGTCGCTGTGAGATTGTTGCACCTGTTGTTTCTGAAGCTCAACACTCTTCAGATGGCACAATTAAATGGGCGATGAGCGTTGGCGACCAAGACGTTGAAACGGTATACATCCCAGATGGTGACCGTGCGACGCTATGTGTATCTTCACAGGTTGGTTGTGCACTTGAATGTAAGTTCTGTTCTACAGCTCAACAAGGCTTCAACCGTAACCTAAAAGTTTCAGAGATTGTTGGCCAAATCTGGCGTGCATCTCGCGAAATCGGCCTAGAAAAAGAAACCGGTCGTCGTCCAATTACTAACGTTGTAATGATGGGTATGGGCGAGCCTCTATTGAACATGAAGAACCTAATGCCATCATTAGAAATCATGCTTGATGATCTAGGTTTCGCACTGTCTAAGCGTCGTGTAACCGTATCAACTTCTGGTGTTGTTTCTGGCCTTGACCAAATGACAGACAACATCGATGTCGCATTGGCTATTTCTCTACATGCGCCAAACGATGCACTACGTAGCCAAATCATGCCGATCAACGACCGTTGGGATATCCAAGACTTCCTAGCATCTGTTCGTCGTTACATTGCATCTTCAAATGCTAACCGCGGTAAAGTAACGGTTGAGTACGTGTTATTGGATCATGTGAATGATGATATGGACCACGCACGTGAACTTGCTGAGCTAATGAAAGAGACGCCTTGTAAGATCAACTTGATTCCATTCAACCCTTACCCGGGGTCGCCTTATAAGAAGCCAAGCAACTCTCGTATTGATCGCTTCCAAAAAACGCTGATGGAATACAACTACACAGTAACCGTTCGTAAGACTCGTGGTGATGATATTGATGCCGCGTGTGGTCAGTTAGTCGGTGATGTGATTGATAGAACCAAGCGTACTAAAATGCTTAAAGCAGCCTCTGAAGCGAACTTGATTGCCGGTGGTGTGATTGAAGTAAAAGCGGTATAAAACGCGATTAGAACCTAAACAAGCCAGAAGTCTTACTTCTGGCTTGTTGCTTTTCTGGGGTGCAGTTTTTGATTTTTCGACTTCTTGCCCACGCTTTCTTACATTTTTCGTCAAATTTTGGACAAAACCATGAGCTGACGGTAAATTTTGTTTAAAGTGTTTTTGCCTTGTAATGGCATTAGCTTATGATTAACTAATCTTAAATTAATTTAAGTGCTCGCTTGCTACTGATCATCAATATGTCTATTTAGGTTGGCTACTTGATAAACTAGCTTCCTGAGAAGGTCATCCATAATAAATGAATGATGTTCGCCTTTAAGGGTTGATGATTTAGATAGCAGGAAAAATTCCACATAACGTGGGTTGTTAGATTGAGCTTAAACGACAATAAGAAAACGCTCTCCTCAACCTGCGATAATACTTTAGAAGTTCACTCTCTATGAACACAGAACAAGATACACAAGCGCAAGAAAACGTAGCTCCAGCTTTGGAAGCGGGAACGCTGCTTAAGAACAAACGAGAATCTCTTGGTTTAACGCAAAAGCAGATTTCTGATCGCTTGAAACTTCGCGTTACTCTGATCCAACAAATTGAAGAAAACCAATTCGAGTCAGATCAAGTGGCGACGTTTATGCGTGGCTATATTCGTTCATACGCGAAATACGTCAATCTTGACGAAAAAGTCGTATTGAGTGCGCTGCATCATGCCGGTGATGCTCAGCATCAAGAGCAAGAAATGCTGAGTTTTTCTCGTAAGACCAAAACCGAGAAGCACAACAGCCGTATTATGATCCTGACTTGGAGCATTTTTGCGGTCATTGCGGGTATCTCCTCACTTTGGTGGTGGCAGAACCAACAGCAAGACACCCTATCTCAATCTTTAGCGAATACTGAAAGCTCAGAAGAGCTAGCGGTAGAAGAATCACTTGCCCCTGAATTCACCTCTTTAGAAGTGATTGAAGCTGAACAAAACGAAGCGGGTGCTTCTGTTGTTGAAGGTGCTGAAGGCCTTGCTGCGATAAGCGATGCGGAAGAAAGTTCAGATGCTGTTACTCCAGCTGACGAAACTTCTGCACAACAAACAACAGAGACTGAACCAACTGCTGAAGCTGCTGCGAATGCAGAAACGGTTGAAGCTAGCACGGCTCCTGAAGCTGTGGCTAACGAACTAGTCATGCAGTTCACCGCTGATTGCTGGATCCAAGTAAAAGATGCAACGGGTAAAACCTTGTCGACTGGCATCAAAAAAGCAGGTCAGTCGTTAAATCTATCAGGAACTGCGCCATATAAAGTGATTCTAGGTGCGCCAGAAGGCGTATCAATGACATTTGCAAGTGAACCTGTCGACCTTTCTGGGTATACTTCAGGCAAAGTAGCTAGAATAACCTTACCTTAGAGTTAATATGCAACACGAATCTCCTATTATTCGTCGCAAATCAACCCGTATTTATGTGGGTGATGTGCCGATCGGTGATGGTGCACCAATTGCTGTGCAATCCATGACCAACACAAGAACAACAGATGTAGCCGCGACCGTTGCTCAAATTAGAGCTCTGGAAAAAGTTGGCGCTGATATCGTTCGCGTATCTGTACCGACTATGGATGCAGCTGAAGCCTTTAAGCTAATCAAGCAGCAGGTCTCTGTTCCTTTGGTTGCTGATATTCACTTCGACTACCGTATCGCACTTAAAGTGGCGGAATACGGCGTTGACTGTCTGCGTATCAACCCAGGTAACATCGGTAACGAAAGCCGTATCCGCTCAGTTGTTGATTGTGCACGTGATATGAATATTCCGATTCGTATTGGTGTTAACGGCGGTTCTCTTGAGAAAGAGATCCAAGAGAAATACACAGAACCTACAGCAGAAGCGCTTGTTGAATCAGCAATGCGTCACGTAGATATCCTAGACCGTCTGAACTTTGATCAATTCAAAGTCAGCGTTAAGGCGTCTGATGTATTCCTAGCAGTCGGTTCTTACCGTTTGCTGGCTAAGCAGATTGATCAACCTCTTCACCTTGGCATTACCGAAGCGGGTGGTGCGCGTGCTGGCTCTGTGAAGTCAGCGGTAGGTTTAGGTATGCTTCTTTCTGAAGGTATCGGCGATACGCTGCGTATCTCGCTAGCGGCTGATCCGGTTGAAGAGATCAAAGTTGGCTTTGATATTCTTAAATCTTTGCGCATTCGTTCGCGTGGCATCAACTTCATTGCGTGCCCGAGCTGTTCTCGTCAAGAGTTCGATGTTATTAACACCGTTAATGCCCTTGAAGAACGCTTAGAAGACGTGATTACTCCAATGGATGTGTCAATCATCGGTTGTGTGGTTAACGGCCCTGGTGAAGCAGAAGTGTCTCACTTAGGTTTAGCCGGTAGTGCTCGTAAGAGTGCCTTCTACGAAGACGGTAAGCGTCAGAAAGAGCGCTTCGACAACGATGACCTTGTCGACAAACTTGAAGCTAAGATTCGTGCAAAAGCGTCAGTGCTTGATAAAGCAAATCGCATTGATGTAGAAAACTTAGAAGATTAATACAACGCGATGGGGTGTGATTGTCTATTCGCACTAACACCTGGTTGTGAGAAATTACGGAATAAATACTGTGGCTAAAAATATCCAAGCAATTCGAGGCATGAACGACTGCCTTCCAACTCAATCACCACTGTGGCAGAAAGTAGAAAGCGCAGTTAAAAGCGTGGTGAGCGCATACGGTTACAACGAAGTACGTATGCCTATCGTTGAAGAAACAAACCTATTTAGCCGTGCAGTTGGTGAAGAGACAGACGTTGTTTCTAAAGAGATGTACACCTTTGACGACCGCAATGGCGATAGCCTAACGCTGCGTCCAGAAGGCACAGCAGGTTGTGTTCGTTCATGTATTCAAAATAGCCTTATCAACCGTGATGAACAGCGCCTATGGTACATGGGCCCTATGTTCCGTCACGAGCGTCCTCAAAAAGGTCGTTACCGTCAATTCCACCAATGTGGTGTTGAAGTGTTTGGTCTAGACGGTCCAGACGTTGACGCAGAACTTATCATGATGACAGCACGTCTATGGCGTGAGCTAGGTATCGATAAGCACGTTCGCCTAGAGCTGAACTCAATCGGTTCTCAAGAAGATCGCGTAAGCTACCGCACTGCGTTAGTGGCTTTCCTTGAGCAACATATTGATGTGCTTGACGAAGACTGCAAACGTCGCATGCACACTAACCCTCTACGTGTACTTGATACTAAGAACCCTGATGTTCAAGCTATCTTAGGTGACGCACCTCGACTATCTGAATATCTAGGTGAAGAATCGAAGCAACATTTTGCTGGTTTGTGTGAACTTCTTGACGCTGTTGGTATCGAATACCAAGTTAATGAGCGTCTAGTACGTGGCCTAGATTACTACAACCGCACTGTATTTGAGTGGATCACAGACAGCCTTGGTGCTCAAGGTACAGTATGTGGCGGCGGTCGTTACGATGGTCTTGTTGAGCAACTAGGCGGCAAAGCAACCAATGCAGTTGGCTTCGCAATGGGTCTAGAGCGTCTGGTTCTGATGATGGAAACGCTAGAGCTAACAGAAGTTCGTCGTAGCGTTGATGTATACGTAGTTGCTGCTGGCGAAGGTACTATGATCGCGGGCATGCAGTTAGCGAATCAATTACGCGACACCGTTGAAGGCGTGCGTGTAATGAACCACTTCGGTGGTGGTAACTTCAAGAAGCAATTCAAACGTGCTGACAAAGTAGGTGCTGTTGTGGCGCTGGTACTTGGTGAGAACGAAGTTGCTGACAATACAGTTGTGCTAAAAGATCTGGTTGGCGGCGAGCAAGAAACCGTGTCTCAAACGGAAGTTGCAGAGAAAGTTGCTGCGCTAATCTAATTAGCCATTGAGCAAACGCTCATAATGAATACTAACGTCAGCACTATGCTGGCGTTTAAAGAATTAAAGAGGACAGGAAGTGGAACTTTACGATAGCGAAGAGCAACAAGTTGAAGCCATTAAAGATTGGTGGAAAGAGAACGGTAAAGCCGTAATCTTTGGTGCGGTTATTGGTTTAGGTGGTCTATTTGGCTGGCGCTATTACCAAGATTCAGTAGTTGAAGCGCGTGAAGCAGCTTCAGAAAGCTACACCTCTGTAATTTCAGCTCTTGATGTTAAGGGTGTTGATGCTCAATCTGATATTCAAGCTTTCATCGACGCAAACAAAGATGCTGAGTACTCAGTACTTGCTGCTATGCAACTAGCAAAAGTACAAGTACAAGCAGGCGATCTAGCGGCGGCACTTGAACAGCTCGAGTGGGCAAAATCGGCAACTAAGGACGCGGCACTTGCGCCACTACTTACTTACCGTGTTGCACGTATTAAAGCTGAGCAAGGTGAATTTGACGCAGCACTGACTGATCTTGCTGCTATGACAGACGAATCTTGGAAAGGCCGTGTCGCTGAACTGCGTGGTGATATCTCACTTCGTAAAGGCGACACAGACGCAGCATACAGTGCTTACACAGAAGCACAGCAAGCTGTTGACGCTAGCCAAACGCTTCAAATCAAACTTGACGACCTAGCTAAATAAGGCGCTTTGAATGAAGAAGATGTTTCCAAAAGCGGCGTTGTGTGCGATTGCTCTTGGCCTACTAGCTGGCTGTGCGGGTGAAGAAGACACCGTAATCATGGCTCCAGTCCCAACGGTAAACAGCGAGTTCACTCCTAGTCAGGAATGGTCTACGTCGGTTGGTGATGGTGTTGGTCACTACTTTTCAAAACTAACGCCAGAATTGGCTTACGACAAAGTGTTTGTTGCAAGCCGTGAAGGTATGGTTAAAGCGCTTGATCCTGATACAGGTAAAGCGCTGTGGAAAGTCGATCTTGAGAAAGACGTATTGGCTCGTTTATCGGGTGGCTTAACGGCGGCTTACGGTAAAGTTTTTGTTGGTTCTGAAAATGGCGAAGTGATCGCACTGGAAGAATCGACCGGTGAAGAGCTGTGGCGTGTATCAGTCAATGGCGAGGTGCTTGCATCCCCAGCAACTGATAGCAACATGGTCATTGTTCATACCAGTCGCGGTATGTTGATCGCGTTAGATCAAGCAAGCGGTGAACAAAAATGGACCATCAGTACGGAAGTACCAAGCCTAACACTGCGTGGCGATAGCTCGCCTGTTGCAGTTTCTGGTGGTGTATTCTGGGGTACAGCAAATGGTCGTCTAGCTGCGGCTATCGTTGATCGTGGTCAGCTTATTTGGCAACAGCCAGTAGGCACACCAAAAGGTGCAACGGAAATTGATCGTTTGGTTGATGTTGATGCATCTCCAATTGTTCTTGGTGGCACCCTGTATACCGTAGGTATCAATGGTCAGCTGATTGCTATCGACCTTCGTTCTGGTAAGCCAATTTGGAAACGTAACTACTCATCAGCGATTGATTTAGCAAGTGATGGTAGCCGTTTGTTCGTTGTTACCGACAAAGACCATGTGGTTGCGGTTGATGCGCGTAGTGGTACTGAACTGTGGAGCACTCCATTGTTAG
The DNA here is from genome assembly GCF_041474195.1 of Vibrio sp. 10N.222.52.C3. NCBI lineage: Bacteria > Pseudomonadati > Pseudomonadota > Gammaproteobacteria > Vibrionales > Vibrionaceae > Vibrio > Vibrio sp. 10N.222.52.C3. The sequence goes on from NZ_JBFRTQ010000095.1 coordinate 16,841, forward strand.
AAAACCGCTTACTGACAGCACCTGCTATTATTAATGGTTATGTAGTCGTGGGTGATACTGAAGGTTATCTGCACTGGTTGGATCGTTCATCGGGTGAGTTTGTTGCTCAACAGCTTGTCGATGATAGCGGCTTTGCGGTTGCACCAATTGAACTGCCTGAAGGCTACTTAGTGACGACTCGCAATGGCGATGTAAAGAAACTAACGATTAGCCAATAAAAGCGTGATATAATTCACAGTCGGCTCCTGGTTGGTAACAGCCAGGAGCCGTTTTGTTGTTAAAAATTAATAAACCGTGTGGTTATAGGTAAGAGTTTAAACTTGCGAACAAGTGCTTACCTATAACTACATTTAGAGAAGAAATTGTAGAGGTTGTTATGGTACCTGTTGTTGCTCTAGTAGGGCGTCCGAACGTAGGTAAATCTACGTTATTTAACCGATTGACTCGAACTCGTGATGCATTGGTTGCGGATTTCCCTGGCTTAACGCGTGACCGTAAATACGGTCATGCTCATTTTAGCGAGCATGACTTTATTGTTATTGACACTGGCGGTATCGACGGTACTGAAGAAGGTGTTGAAACTAAAATGGCTGAACAGTCGCTAGCGGCGATTGATGAAGCTGATGTCGTTCTATTTATGGTAGATGGCCGTGCGGGTCTAACACCTTCAGACGTGGCGATTGCTAAGCACCTACGTCAACTAGAAAAGCCTTCAATGCTAGTAGTAAACAAGGTTGATGGTATCGACCCTGATGCTGCAAGTGCTGACTTCTGGCAACTAGGTGTAGAAGACATGTACCAAATCGCTGCGGCGCATGGTCGTGGTGTTACTGCACTTATTGACCTTGCTCTTAACCCATTCGCAGAAGCGCTAAAAGCTGAGAATGGCGAAGTAAGCGACTTAACTGAGTTTGAAGACGAAGAAGAAGAGCAGGTTGAATTTACAGAAGAAGAAGCTGAAGCAGAATTCAAGCGTCTTCAAGATCAACCGATCAAACTAGCGATCATTGGCCGTCCTAACGTAGGTAAATCAACGCTAACGAACCGTATTCTTGGTGAAGAGCGTGTGGTTGTTTACGATATGCCAGGTACGACTCGTGACTCTATCTACATCCCAATGCAGCGTGACGAGCGTGAATACGTTCTAATCGATACTGCGGGTGTTCGTCGTCGTAAAAACATCAACGAAACGGTAGAGAAGTTCTCAGTGGTTAAAACACTGAAAGCGATTGAAGATGCTAACGTTGTATTGCTGCTTATCGATGCTCGCGAAAACATCTCTGATCAAGATCTAAGCTTGCTAGGCTTTGCGTTGAACGCTGGTCGTTCAATTGTTATTGCCGTAAACAAGTGGGATGGCCTAGATAACGACGTTAAAGAACGCGTTAAGAAAGAGCTAGACCGTCGCTTAGGCTTCGTTGATTTCGCACGTATTCACTTTATCTCTGCACTTCACGGTACAGGTGTTGGTCACTTGTTTGAGTCTGTACAAGAAGCTTACAAATCAGCGACTACTCGTGTTGGTACTTCTGTGCTAACTCGTATCATGAAGATGGCGACTGATGATCACCAACCGCCTATGGTTCGTGGCCGTCGTGTGAAACTGAAATACGCGCACGCTGGTGGCTACAACCCACCGATTATCGTTATCCACGGCAACCAAGTTCGTAACTTGCCAGATTCATACAAACGATTCTTGATGAACTACTACCGTCGTTCACTAGAAATCATGGGTACACCTATTCGCATTCAATTCCAGAACAGCGAGAACCCATTTGAAGCTAAGACAAACAAGCTGACAATTTCTCAAGAACGTAAACGTAAGCGTATGATGAGCATGGTTAAAGGTCGTAAGTAAACCTTTCCAATAGATTTGATACCCGAGCCTGTCTCGGGTATTTTTTTAAGCAAAATTCACGTTAAGCCATAACAATATGTTTTTATCATCATGGCTTAACGAATCAGACTAGATTCCAAAAGAAGAACGATATGACTACTAGCGATTTGATTACACCAGCGTCAGCAATCACACCAACCATCACTCAATTTTGTCATCAGGCTTGGCAGCTCAATGCTAAAGCGCAGTACGTTGAAAGCGATGACAGCAAAACTTACCTGATCACCGACGTGACACCTTTCCACCCAGTGAGTCATATTTGGCCCGATCATCCTGCAGACCAAGGCTTTGTGAATGTTGGTGACGTGCAATTTCCCGTTGAAGACTGCCTTGTTGGTGCTATAGAACAATCTACTGGCAAGCTTCATATCGCAGCAGATATCCCTGTTAAGCGTGATACGGAAGGGTGGGCGTTTGTTGTTGTCCACCAGCTACCTACATCTGCTTCTATGATTAAGGTTAACGACGAAGTCGTGTTGTCGGTTGATAAAGAGTACCAAGCCAGTTTGAGCCGTGGTCACAGTGCTGGCCACATCGCTTTCCTAGCCTTGAATAAAGTATTGGCTGAGAGCTACTGGCGTAAAGATGCGGACAGAAAAGATCCGCTTGGCAGTTACGACTTCAATAGTTATGCACAAGTGACGAGCTTTGTGACTCCAGAGCTGTGTACCGATAAGTATCGCTTAGGCAAAACCCTGAAGAAGCGCGGTTTGAACGTTGCAGACATGCTAGCAAATCTTGATGACATCGAAGCTGATATCAACCAAATGCTTGCGGGCTGGCTTGCAGAGCCGACGCCAGTCGCAATGCGACTGGAAGGCGAAGCATTAACAGACTCTCGTTATTGGGAATGGCAGTTGGATGCCGACACTTTAGTGTCTATTCCGTGTGGTGGTACTCACATTGAGAACACCTCAGAGCTTAAGGCATTGTCCGTTAAGTTAACCCAGTTAGATGACCAGCATATTGAAATGCTGACGCATGTAATTCGATGATCTAGACTACATATCGAAATGGCTTGTGCTGTTTGTTTTGTTTTTGCATGTAACTTTTAATATAAATGACTGTTTAAAATTGAAATGCAGCACATGTAACTTATGCTTTCGGTGTGTGGTGATATAAATATTCTTTTTGGGGTAGATCGCTGATCAAAATAGATAAAGCGAAAGATCAACCTATGATCTTCGATTGTGTGTCGTACTAATTTAGTGTGTTATTATTAACCAATAACAAGCTTGCATAAGAACAAGTTGTACCCGATTACACAATTGAAAGCCTTAGTGAATGGAACAACAATTTTTATTAGAAGGTCATCGAGCCGTCAATAGCTTGCTACGGAAGCTTGCGCTTGGGATGGATCGCAAAGATTTAAATCACAAGATTATTCAGCTTACCGAGCAGCTTTTTGGGCAGCGCATGGCTTCAATTCTACTGCTCAACTCAGAGTCTAAAACGTTACACCTTGAATATGCCCCAAACCTGCCTGATTTTTACAATCAACAGATTGAAGGGGTAGGAATTGGTGCGGGGATAGGCTCTTGTGGCGAGGCAGCTGCGCTTAAGAAAGCAGTGATGATCTCCAACATAAATGCACACCCAAACTGGGCACCTTTTCTGGCCCTCACCAATCAAGCGAATTTGCATGCCTGTTGGTCGGTCCCCATTATCTCGTCACGCGGTAATGTGTTGGGTACCTTCGCTATTTATAGTCAGTACATCTCTGAACCACATGAATTTGAGCTCGAGATCTTAGAGCTACTGGCTTCCCTGTATTCGGTAGCACTAGAGAAGTTTGAGCTGGAGAACCAGCTAAACTTTTTCGCTAATCGAGATTCTTTAACCCATTGCTTGAATCGTCGCGCATTGTTTAATGAAGCGGAGAAAGTGTTGGCCAAGCGATGCTTTTCTGAAAAGGTGATGGCGTGTTTGTTTGTTGATGTCGATAAGTTCAAATCGATAAATGATACCTATGGCCACAGTTTCGGTGACGATGTGCTGTTGGCGGTTGCCGAAGTTCTTGATGAGGCAACCACAGCATGTGCCAAGATAGGCCGTTATGGTGGCGATGAGTTTGTGGTGTTCTCTTGCTTTGATGATCAAGAAAGCGTTGTTAGCTTCTACCACAGCTTAGAGAAAGCACTGCAACAAGCGCTTTATATCAATGATGTGCAGTTCTCAGTGAGTGTTGGGTTGTCTTGTGAGAAAGATCCTCAAGGATTAGACCAGTTGATCGCACAAGCTGATAAGAACATGTACCAAATCAAGCAAGCGAAGTCTCAGCGGTAGTAGATTGTAAAAATAGTAGTGAATTAGGAAATGCTAATGAGTGAAAATATCTGCCCTAAGTGCCAGTCTGAGCTAGCTTGGGATGGCAAGTATCATTGTGAAAGTTGTCAGGCTCACTTTACTAAAGTTGGGTTTTGCCCTGAGTGCAGCAGCCAACTTGAGAAGCTTCAAGCCTGTGGTGCGGCGAGCTATTTTTGCAACGGTGATTGCAACGAGTTGAAATCAAAGTCGAGAGTAAAATTCGAATTTCAACCTGCGGAATAGCCTTAAACTACATGGTTTGAACGACCATCGGTGATGTTATACCAGAGACTCAATACTAAAGTGTTGGGTCTTTTTTGTATCTGAAGAACAGGAATGTGTCATCTTGGTTCATTCCCACCGTCACTGCACCAGTATGAAACATAGTTACATGGTTGCTATGCACTCTATTGGTGTGAGTTTCTTTTAAATTCTATTAATACAATTACTTATAAATAATTTCGTTGGTTTATAAGTTTGGCACTCTTCTTGTAACTCTGTAATTGAATAACAAAAATACAATTATGGAGTAATATCATGAACAAGGTGTTCAATTTATCGCTAGCTGCACTGTGTACAACACTTTCATTTTCTTCTGCAACAGTGTTTGCTGCTGATGAGACCATCAAGGTCGGTGTTCTACACTCACTCTCTGGCACCATGGCGATCAGTGAGACAACGCTAAAAGATACCGTGCTAATGCTCATCGAAGAGCAGAACAAAAAGGGCGGTTTGCTTGGTAAGAAGCTAGAGCCTGTCGTGGTTGACCCTGCGTCAAACTGGCCGCTATTTGCTGAGAAAGCGCGTGAGCTTATCGAAAAAGAGAAAGTGGATGTGGTGTTCGGTGGTTGGACGTCGGTATCACGTAAATCCATGCTACCTGTCTTTGAAGAACTCAACAGCATCCTTTTCTACCCAGTACAGTATGAAGGTGAAGAGTCTTCTAAAAACGTTTTCTACACCGGTGCCGCGCCAAACCAACAAGCGATCCCAGCAGTGGATTACTTGATGGAAGAGCTTGAAGTCGAGCGCTGGGTACTTGCAGGTACCGATTACGTTTATCCACGTACAACCAATAAGATCTTAGAAGCCTACCTAAAAGATAAAGGTGTCGCAGAAGAAGACATCATGATCAACTACACGCCATTTGGTCACTCTGATTGGCAATCTATCGTTTCAGACATCAAAAAGTTCGGTGAAGCTGGCAAGAAAACCGCTGTGGTTTCTACTGTAAACGGCGATGCGAACGTACCTTTCTATAAAGAGCTAGGCGCTCAAGGCATTTCATCTGAAGACATCCCAGTTATTGCATTCTCTGTTGGTGAAGAAGAACTGTCAGGCATGGACACAGAACCATTGGTTGGTCATCTAGCGGCATGGAACTACTTCATGAGTGTTGATACTGAAGCTAATGAAGAGTTCGTTGAAACGTGGCAGTCGTTCATCAAGAGTGAAAAGCGTGTCACCAATGACCCAATGGAAGCGCACTATGTTGGCTTCAATATGTGGGCTCAAGCGGTCACTAATGCGGGCACAACCGATCCTGAATCTGTGCAAGATGCCTTGATTGGCGTGTCTGTACCTAACCTTTCTGGCGGCTACTCTACCATGCTGCCAAACCACCACATTACTAAACCAGTCCTGATCGGTGAAATCCAAGGCGATGGTCAATTCGATATCGTTTGGGAAACCACTGGACTAGTGGCGGGTGATGCTTGGTCGAGTTACTTACCTGAATCGGCAAAACTGTTCTCTAGCTGGTCGAAGCCATTCTCATGTGGTGCGTTTAACGTCGAAACGAAGAAGTGTTCTGGCGGTAACTAGATCGTCAATTCAGGAATATTGAGCCTTCCGGTTTGGGAAGAACGCGTCTGTTTAACGGGCGAAGCGAACGGAAGGCTCATCGTTTCAGGTAACAACCACTATCCACACATCCTCCAAGTAAAAATAACAATATCTAACTTGGTTGGTTAAGGAAGCAGGGATGAAAAACGTATTAAACGTATTTAAAGCGCTGTTGCTCATGGCAGTCAGTGCTCAGTTGGCTTTTGCTGGAATAACGGATGAAGCTAGCTTTACCAAGGCGCTAGTTGGTAAGAAAACATCGGATAAAGAATTAGCTATCGATTGGGTGATTGAGACGCAAACGGAAGATGTGTCGAAAGCTATTTTAGATGGCTGGTTAAACGGAAACCTTTACTACTTCAATGAGAAACAGAGCGAGCAGTACAAACAGCTCTACCTCATTCAAAGTATCAAAACAGCGACGTCAGCTCAGTCAGTATGGGATGATTCAACGCTTAATATCGAGAATGCGAGACAGTTTAAAAAGGTTCGTGTGAATAACAAACTTCGCGGGATATTACGCGGGGAAATAGCCTCGATTGGACTGAACAGCGGCAACCCTGATGTGCGTTATAAGGCGGTTTTGGATTTGTTAGGAACCAAAGACGCTGACATTATCGAACGACTAACTGAACTCAGAGCCAATGAATCAGATGGCAAAGTAGCTGAGCTAATGGATTTGTCGTTAGCGATTGCCACTTCTCTTAATAACAGTGCCACCATTGAAGATCGTGTGGCTTCAATTGAACGAGTTGGCGACTTCAAACACTCGGTGGTTCTGAAAACACTGAACCAACTACTGAACAGTGAGCAAGATCCAAGCATTACCGCTGCAGCAGAACGTGCGATGGATAGCTATCAACAAAGCCAAGCACTCTATTCGGGTGTAGAAACAGTATTCTTCGGTTTGAGTTTAGGCTCGGTATTGGTACTGGCAGGCATTGGCTTAGCGATTACCTTTGGTGTGATGGGCGTTATCAACATGGCTCATGGCGAGCTGATCATGATTGGCGCTTACACCACCTACGTATTGCAGTTGTTGATGCCGAATCATATTGGCCTAGCGCTGATACTTTCCATTCCAGCGGCATTCATTGTTTCTGGCTTAGTGGGCATTGCGATTGAGCGAAGTGTGATTCGTCATCTTTATGGTCGCCCATTGGAAACCTTACTCGCGACCTTTGGTATTAGCTTAATCTTGCAGCAGGCTGTTCGTTCTATTTTCTCTCCTTTGAACCGCTCAGTGAGCACGCCTGAATGGATGTCTGGCGCACTTCAATTGAACCCAATGTTGTCCCTGACTTACAACCGACTTTATATCATTCTCTTCTGTGGTTTGGTATTTATGGGCTTATTAATGGTTCTGAAAAAGACACCACTAGGTTTGCAGGTTCGTGCGGTTTCTCAAAACCGTGGCATGGCTCGTGCGATGGGTATTCGTTCAGAGCGAGTTGATGCGATGACCTTCGGTTTAGGCTCTGGCGTTGCGGGTGTTGCAGGCGTGGCACTGTCTCAACTGACCAACGTTGGCCCTAATATGGGACAGGCGTACATCATCGATTCTTTCATGGTGGTGGTGTTCGGCGGAGTAGGCAACTTGTGGGGAACATTAGTCGCAGGCTTAAGCCTTGGTTTGTTCAATAAAATTTTAGAACCATGGGCTGGTGCGGTTCTCGCCAAGATTTTGGTACTGGTTTTCATCATTCTATTTATTCAAAAACGCCCACGCGGACTCTTCCCGCAACGTGGTCGTGCGGCTGAAGGTTAAGGACAACATCATGCAGTCAAAATCATTTGTACTTTCGGCAATGCGTGGTGACAAAGGTGGCCAACTGACCATCCTTGCCATTCTAGCGGCCGTTATTCTTATCCCACTGGCTAACACCATGTTACCAAGTGGGCACCCGCTCCATGTAGAGACTTTTACTATCTCGCTGATGGGCAAATATCTGAGCTACGCAATGTTGGCGTTGGCGCTCGATCTGGTGTGGGGCTATCTCGGAATCTTGAGCCTTGGCCACGGTGCTTTCTTTGCGCTTGGTGGTTATGCGATGGGCATGTACTTGATGCGTCAGATTGGTGACCGTGGGGTTTATGGTGATCCAGTCTTACCAGATTTCATGGTGTTCCTTGATTGGTCTGCGTTGCCGTGGTTCTGGCAGGGCTTTGACCAGTTCTGGTTTGCTTGCCTGATGGTGGTGCTAGTGCCGGGCGCATTGGCTTACTTGTTCGGTTATTTAGCTTTCCGCTCTCGTGTGTCCGGGGTGTATCTTTCTATCATGACTCAGGCATTAACTTACGCATTGATGCTGGCATTTTTCCGCAACGAAATGGGCTTTGGTGGCAACAACGGACTGACGGATTTCAAAGACATCATCGGTCTGAGTTTGCAGAGTGATGCGGTCAAGATAGGTCTGTTTGTCGCGACTGGTATTGCGCTTATTCTCAGCTACATAGCTTGTCGCATGGTGGTGACCAGTCGATTAGGTCGTGTGGCATTAGCGATTCGTGATACGGAATCACGCACTCGCTTTATGGGCTATGACGTCGATGGCATCAAGCTGTGGGTCTTCGTTCTTTCTGCGGTTATCGCCGGTATTGCCGGGGCTTTATATGTCCCTCAAGTTGGCATCATTAACCCGGGAGAATTTGCTCCTCTTAACTCGATTGAGATTGTGGTTTGGGTAGCCTTAGGCGGTCGTGCCACTCTGTTTGGTGCCATTGTCGGTGCATTGATCATCAACTACGCCAAGAGTTGGTTTACGGTTGAGTTCCCGGAGGTGTGGCTGTTTGCTCTGGGTGGACTATTCGTACTCTCAACCATGTACTTCCCACAAGGTGTGATTGGCTTTGTCAGTGAAAAGTGGCAGCAGCTGCGCAAGGCATCAAATGGGAAAAACCAAGATAAAGATAAGGATGATCAGCACAAGGCCAAGGAGGTGATCGCATGACCACATTTAATAGCGTAAAGGAATCGGTTCAGGCGTTCACTCGTCGAGACGAAGTCTTTGATTACCTCAAACCCGATATTCATCCTGCCATCGATACTCGACATAACGTGCTGTTGTATGTCGAAGGCGTCAACAAAAGCTTCGATGGTTTCCAAGCGATTAACGACCTCAATCTCTACATCAAAGAGGGCGAACTGCGCTGCATCATCGGCCCTAATGGTGCAGGTAAAACCACCATGATGGACATCATTACCGGGAAAACTAAGCCAGATACTGGCGAAGTGTGGTTAGGTTCGAACATCAATCTACTCAAGATGAACGAAGCTGAAATTGCTAACGCAGGCGTTGGGCGTAAGTTCCAAAAGCCGACCGTGATTGAATGTTTAACTGTGTGGCAGAACCTTGAATTAGCCATGGCCGGTGATCGCTCGGTGTGGGCAACTTTCACTGCCGTGATGTCTGGCGAGCAGAAAGACAAACTCACCTCGGTACTAGAGCTTATTCACCTTAAAGACGAAGCGGCGAATTTGGCAGGTAACCTGTCTCACGGTCAGAAACAGTGGTTAGAGATAGGCATGTTATTGATGCAAAACCCTAGGCTATTGCTGGTGGATGAACCCGTGGCAGGTATGACTCACCAAGAAATGGATCGCACCTCTGAACTTCTTAACTCGCTAGCAGGTAAGCACTCGGTGGTTGTAGTTGAACACGATATGGATTTCGTTCGTTCGATTGCTAGCCACGTCACCGTGCTTCATCAAGGTCACGTGTTGGCAGAAGGCACCATGGATCAAGTGCAGGCTCACCCTGAAGTTAAACAAGTTTATCTCGGAGAATAGGATGTTAGAGGTTAAATCAGTTAATCAATATTACGGTGAGAGCCACACGCTGTGGGATTTGGATATGCAGATCCCAGAAGGTAAATGCACGGTGCTAATGGGGCGAAATGGTGTCGGTAAAACCACCTTACTGCAATGCATTATGGGGTTGGTGAAGGTTGAAAGCGGTGACATCTCCTTATCGGGTGAGTCACTTTTGAAAACCGATGCCGAGGACCGTCCACGCCAAGGGATCGGCTATGTACCGCAAGGTCGCCAGATCTTCCCAATGCTCACTGTTCAAGAAAATCTAGAGGTCGGTTTACCGATTCGTAAAAAGGGTGACCGCAAGATCCCTGAATTCATCTTCGATATTTTCCCAGTGTTAAAAGAGATGCTACATCGTCGCGGTGGTGATTTATCGGGTGGCCAGCAGCAACAGCTAGCGATTGGGCGTGCGCTGGTGGTGAATCCAAAGCTATTGATCTTGGATGAGCCGACGGAGGGTATTCAACCCAATATTGTGCAAGAGATTGGCGACATCATTCGCATGCTCAACGAGAAAATGGGACTCACGGTGTTGTTGGTTGAGCAGAAGTTGCCATTTGCGAGAAAGGTCGGTGACCGCTTCTGTATTCTCGACCGTGGGCGTCAGGTGGCTGAAGGTGAAATGACAGGGCTCGATGAGTCCTTGATAAAGGAGTACCTAACCGTATGAATTCTCTCTTTTCTCCGAATGAAGTAAGCAAGGCTTCTTTAGTAGAAGCTTTATCTTTGAATGAGACCATCGAACAAGATATTCGTGATGGTTGGCAAGCGAGTTTAAACCTCACCTTTGTCGATCGAGGTGATAAAACCGTATTAAAGAATCGTCAGCAGTCTGGTCCGCTTGCGGTGCAACGCCCCCTGTATCCTGATGGGGAAACGTGTCACACCTACTTACTCCATCCCCCCGGCGGAGTGGTAGGTGGTGACACTCTCAATATTAACGTGAATCTTGAGCACGGTGCTCACGCGTTGATTACCACACCCGGTGCGACCAAGTTTTATCGCTCAAACAACAAGTACGCCAAGCAGAAGCAGACCCTACGAGTGAAGAAAGATGCACGCTTGGAATGGATGCCGCAAGAGAACATCTTTTTCCCCAATGCACACGTTCGTTTAGATACTGAAATTCGCCTAGAAAAGGGTGCACAGTTTTGGGGTTGGGAGATGCACTGTTTTGGACGCCCTGCACAGAATGAGGGATTCGAGCATGGTCATCTCGTTGGGAAAACAGAAATCTATCTTGATAATCAAAGGCTTCTGACTGAAGGCTTTAATTTTCATGGTGGCGATAAGTTAATGATAAATATGGGGTTACTTGATTATTCAATGATGGGAACCTTTTATATCACCTCAAATGAGAAGCAAGATCTAGAGTTGGTACAGAGCTTGCTCATATCTATTACACAGCAAGCTTCACAGCAATCAGTTACATCAAAAACGTCGAGTGAACCCACATTAATATTGGGTGCTACTCAGATAGAAGGATTGATTGTGGTGCGAGCCTTGGGTAATTGGAGTGAAGATATCCTCCAAGCCTTTGGTCAGATTTGGCAAGCAACTCGCTCTCATTTATGTGGTACGACTCCTGATTTACCAAGGATTTGGGCGACTTAGCGATTAGCCCTTTTTGTACCTAGGGTGACTTCCGACCCTAGGTACATTTTTTCAAGCTTGCTGTGATTGAATCCCACTTACTGCTCATGTGTTTTTGAGCACTAAGAAAACAACACTAACAGCGGGCGGCTAAATGGAATTAACACCAAGAGAAAAAGATAAGCTACTTATCTTCTGCGCAGGAATGCTGGCACAGCAGCGCAAACAAAAAGGCTTAAAACTCAACTACCCAGAATCTATTGCACTGATCAGCAGTGCCATTCTCGAAGGTGCCCGCGAGGGTAAAACCGTTTCAGAGTTGATGGATTTTGGACGCACACTGCTTACTGTCGATGACGTTATGGAGGGGATCCCTTCCATGATCCCTGATGTACAAGTCGAAGCCACTTTTCCTGATGGCACCAAGCTGGTGACCGTTCATGAACCTATCGTGTAGGGAGAAGTAATATGGCTGGTTCCACAAAACAATACTCAGGATTCGTTCCCGGAAAAGTCGAAACCGCTCCCGGTGACATCACTCTCAATGAAGGCCGCGACATAACGTCCGTTAAGGTGCAAAACATTGGCGATCGTCCTGTCCAAATTGGCTCTCATTACCACTTCTATGAAGCAAACCCTTCGCTGATCTTTAACCGAGAAGTCACTAAAGGCTTTCGACTCAATATTCCTGCGGGTACTGCAACCCGCTTTGAGCCGGGTCAGTCGCGCAGCGTCGAGTTAGTGCGTTATGCCGGTAAGTTAGAGATCTATGGCTTCCAAGGAAAGGTGATGGGCAAGCTCTAAGCGCTCCCACGGAATAATGAAAATAACAAAGGATTGAACATGGCGACGATATCCAAACAGGCTTATGCCGAAATGTTTGGGCCTACAGTTGGAGACCGAGTGCGTCTTGCTGACACTGATTTATGGCTAGAAGTTGAAAAAGATTACACCGTATACGGCGACGAAGTGAAATTCGGCGGCGGCAAAGTTATCCGTGATGGACAAGGGCAAAGCCAACGTCCAAGTGCCGAAACTCCAGATTTGGTGATCACTAACGCGATTGTGTTGGATTACTGGGGCATCGTAAAAGCCGATGTCGCAGTCAAAGATGGTCGAGTTCAGGCATTGGGCAAAGCGGGCAACCCAGATGTTCAACCGGGCGTTGATATTGTGATTGGCCCGGGCACGGAAATTTTAGCAGGCGAAGGTTCAATCTTGACTGCTGGTGGTATTGATTCACACATTCATTTTATTTGCCCACAACAGATTGAAGAAGCACTGGCGTCAGGTGTGACAACCATGATCGGCGGTGGCACTGGACCAAACACAGGTACTAACGCGACCACATGCACACCGGGGCCTTGGAACATGCACCGCATGCTAGAGTCACTCGATCAATTCCCGATGAACTTTGGTTTGTTAGGCAAAGGCAATGCCAGTCAGCCAGAAGCACTACGTGAGCAAGTAGCGGCAGGCGCGGTGGGTTTGAAGTTACACGAAGACTGGGGAACCACTCCCGCTTCAATCGATACCTGTTTGAGTGTGGCTGACGAGATGGACGTACAAGTTGCGATTCATACCGACACTCTGAATGAATCTGGTTTTGTTGAATCGACACTTGGCGCAATCGGCGACCGCGTGATTCATACCTATCACACCGAAGGTGCGGGCGGTGGTCATGCTCCCGATATTATTCGTGCTGCAGGTGAGCCGAACGTTTTGCCTTCCTCAACCAATCCAACACGCCCTTACACCATCAATACCGTCGATGAGCACTTAGACATGTTGATGGTCTGTCATCACTTGTCACCATCGATTGCTGAAGATGTCGCGTTCGCAGAGTCACGTATCCGCCGTGAAACCATTGCCGCAGAAGACATTCTTCATGACTTAGGTGCCTTTTCGATGATCGCTTCGGACTCACAAGCAATGGGACGAGTGGGTGAAGTAATAACTCGAACTTGGCAAACTGCGCACAAGATGAAAGTTCAGCGCGGCAGCCTAAAAGAAGATTCAGACTACAGCGATAACTTCCGATTAAGACGCTATGTCGCTAAGTACACCATCAACCCAGCGATCACTCATGGTATGTCTCATGAAATCGGTTCTATCGAAGCAGGGAAATTAGCAGACTTAGTGTTGTGGAAGCCCGCTTTCTTTGGTGTGAAACCTAGTGTGATTTTGAAAGGCGGCATGATCGCCATGGCGCCGATGGGTGACCCAAATGCTTCAATCCCAACACCTCAGCCAGTCCATTACCGTTCAATGTTTGGTAGCTACGGCAAGGCATGTCAAAACACATCAATGTTGTTTGTTTCTAAGGAAGCCAAGGCGCAGAACATTGATAAGCAATTGGGTTTGCAGAGCTTGATTGGTGTTGTGAGCAACTGCCGAAATATCAGCAAAGCCGACATGAAGCTCAACGATTGGATGCCAAAAATTGAGGTCGACTCTCAGACGTATCAAGTACGCGCCGATGGTGAATTGCTAACTTGTGAGCCTGCTGAAGAACTACCAATGGCACAACGGTATTTTCTATTTTAAGAGCTCGGCTGAAGGCTTTTATTTTAGCGCTGAGCTGAAGGCTCTTGTTCTAGCTCTTAGCTAAGGGCTTTTAGGCTGAAGGCTCCTAATTTAAACGTTATAAATCTCACAAGGAGATTGAGGTAATAGCAATGATTGAACTGACTCAACTGAATACTCAAATGCAAAATGCACCGGATGGCTACTTAAGCCTGCCGATCGATAGCCGAATCAAAAGCCGTCTTAAGGTGATGTTAGATGACGGACGTAATGCCGGCCTGTTTCTACCGCGAGGTCATATCTTGCGTGGTGGCGAACAACTGTCGAGTGAATGTGGCTTGGTAGTGGAAGTGAAAGCGGCACCAGAAACCGTTTCGACTGTTTACTGTGAAGACTTGCTCCTGTTAACGCGAGTGGCGTATCACCTTGGTAACCGTCATGTTCCGCTGCAAGTGGAAGCGGGTTGGGTTCGTTATCAACACGACCATGTTTTAGATGAAATGGTTGAAGGTTTGGGCGCGATAGTGACGACCGAAAAACAACCCTTTGAACCTGAAGGTGGCGCTTATGGCGGTCGCTCAGGTGGACATCATCACCATCATTAATCGAGTCATTGATGACTCACTAAACGATTTATATAACAACGATATTAATAACAATAATACCAATCACAGTAAGTAAGTGATCAACAATAGCGCAGAAAAAAGGCTTGAGAACAAGGCATAATTTTTCGATAAGTAGTTATTCTACAATCAAAAATTATAACGCAGTTATCGAGCATTTTAGCAAGCTAGGGTGAGCAATTATTTACTACGATTGGTATAAAGCAAGGAACTCGCGATGAACTTTAAAACAGCTGCAGGCTTATGCACTTTCACAATAGCTTCTCTAACAACATCAACGATGGCTTTCGCTCACCCAGGACATGGGGCGCATTCAGTTCATGAGTCTCACTCGTTTATGTCTGGCTTAACTCACCCTGTGACTGGCATGGATCATCTGATCATGCTGATCGCTTTCGGTTTATTAATTGGCGCACTGTCATTTTCCACCAAGACAAAAGCAGCTCTGATTGGCGGTGGATTGGTGTCTTTAGTGGTAGGGCTTATCGCAGGCCAAGCCCTAGGTTTCTCTGTGATTGTTGAGCCTGCCATTATCGCTTCTCTGTTTGTCGTCAGCTTATGTTTATGGCATGTATTCTCACCATCAACCAAGCGTGTAAACAGCGTATTAGTTGCTTCGATTGCTATGTTGTTTTTCCATGGTTACGCACACGGCGTTGAAGCCGCGAGCAACCTGACTCAGTTCGCAACAGGCATGAGTATCAGTGCTTTGGCTCTGATGGTTATCGGTACTTTTGTTGGTCGCGCGGTTTACTCTAAATGGTTGTCAGTCGGCGTGGCTTCAGCAAGCGCACTATTGCTGTTAGGCGCGTAGGCTCTCGAACTTATTTGATTCTGGAAGACTGAGGGCACGATTATGACCACAACAGAAAATGTAGCCGTCTATCGTCTGTTTCAATTGATCAGTCCATCGTTGCCGATTGGTGGGTTCACTTATTCGCAAGGCTTAGAGTTAGCGGTTGAAGCGGGGTGGGTGACCGATCGCAACAGCATGGAACAGTGGCTTAATACCATCGTCAGTTCCAGTGTCGCAACTTTGGAATTACCTATCTTAGAGCGTCTTTATCACGCGCTAGAAAAGGGTGAAATCGATGAGATTGAGCATTGGTGTAACTACTTATACTCAAGCCGTGAAACCAGTGAATTGCGAGCGGAAGAGAAGCAGCGTGGGCATGCATTGAACACCTTGTTGAAGCGCTTGGATATCGATATTTCGCTGGTGGATTCTGTTGATAGTCATCCAAACCAATTGTTGGGCATGTGTATGGCGGCTCAGCATTGGGGTATTGATTTAGAGAGCCTCAAGCAGGGTTATTTATGGAGTTGGCTTGAAAACATCGTTACCGCAGGGGTCAAGTTAGTGCCTTTAGGTCAAACCGATGGTCAGTTGGCATTGATTAATATCACCAACACCTTTCCTGAGGTGATCGAAAAGGCCCGCACGATAGAAGATTGGATGATAGGCAGCTTTTCGCCTTCGATGGCATTAGCGAGTTCATTGCACGAAACACAATACACACGACTATTTCGTTCGTAGCGGTTAGCGCGAACGATGTAGCAAAAAGAATATAAGGAAGTAGACAATGGAAAGTTATAAGCAACCACTTCGAATTGGTATTGGCGGCCCGGTAGGGTCTGGTAAAACAGCGCTATTAGAAGTGCTTTGTAAAGCGATTCGCGACAAGCTCAATATCGCAGTGGTAACCAACGACATCTACACTCAAGAAGATGCCAAGATACTTACGCGAGCAGAAGCGCTAGAACCGGATCGTATCATTGGTGTTGAAACGGGTGGCTGTCCGCACACGGCGATCCGTGAAGATGCGTCGATGAACTTAGCTGCGGTAGAAGAGCTTGCCAAGCTGCATAAGAACCTCGATGTGGTATTCGTCGAAAGTGGCGGTGATAACTTGAGTGCGACGTTCAGCCCTGAATTAGCCGATCTTACCATCTACGTGATTGATGTAGCGGAAGGGGAGAAGATCCCACGTAAAGGCGGACCGGGTATTACGCGTTCTGATCTGCTGGTTATCAATAAGATCGATTTAGCACCATATGTGGGTGCGTCACTTGAGGTGATGGAGCAAGACACACAACGCATGCGTCCAACCAAGCCATACGTGTTCACCAACCTCAAAGAGAGCCAAGGGCTAGACTTCATCATCAACTTTATTGTGACTGAAGGGATGCTAACCATGAAGGAGCCTTCTACTACTGAGTAGGGTTGGAATAGGTTAGTTTTTTGAAAGCGTTAGATACTAAAAAGCCCTGTCGATTATCGATAGGGCTTTCTGGTTTGAAACGTTAGGTCGAACTTAAAGCTCGCTCTTAGTCACTCTTGTGGTCACTTGCGACTCAATCACACCGTCTTCAACTTGAGTGGTGATCACTTCACCGACTTCGACATCGTTAATCGATGATACCGTCTTGCTCGATTCTGAATGAGTAATGCTGTAGCCACGCTTTAGGGTTGCCAGTGGACTAACGGTCTCTAACTTCTCTGCAGCCATAGCGAGCTGGTGGCGAGTGGTTAGTAATGTCTTGTCCATTGCATCCAATAGCTTTTGCTCTGAACGTTGCAGATGCAGTTTCTGTTCGCCAAGGCGTTTCACTGGCGAGTTCAATTGAAGCTGGTGCTGTTTACGTTCAACACGCTGTGCATGCTGTTTTAGGTATTGAGTCATACCACGACGCAAACGCATATCTAGGTCATCAAGCTGCTGACTCTGCTTTTGAAGTTGGTAGCTAGGGTGTTGCTTCTCTAAGCGGTATTTCAACGTTTGAGTGGATTGCGCCTGTTTGATTAACACATGACGAATCGCACTGACTAAGCGAGCACGTTTAGACGCGAAAGCTTGTTCTTTATGACTGTTATCACGGCTAACCAATTCTGCGGCAGCTGATGGCGTTGGGGCACGCATATCGGCAACGAAATCAGCGATAGTGACATCCACTTCGTGGCCAACGGCGCTGATAATCGGGATTTGGCTTGCTGCGATTGTGCGAGCTACGATCTCGTTATTGAAGCACCATAGGTCTTCCAGTGAGCCGCCGCCACGACCCACGATTAACACATCACATTCATTGCGTTCGTTAGCGCGTCCAATCGCTTGGGCAATCTGAATCGCCGCCTCTTCGCCTTGAACCATGGTCGGGTAAACCACAACCGGTAGCGAAGGATCGCGCCTTTTTAGTACATCAAGAATATCAAACAGCGCTGCACCGGTTTTAGATGTGATAACGCCAACACGTTTTGGGTGTTCAGGAAGAGCTTGCTTACTTGATTGAGCAAACAGTCCTTCTGCGGCAAGGTTCATCTTCAGCTTTTCAAATTCTTGCTGAAGTTTACCGTCACCCTCTGGCTGCATGCTTTCGATGATCAGTTGGTAGTCACCGCGTGGCTCGTAAAGAGATAGGCGAGCTTTGACTAAAACTTGATTGCCGTTCTGAGGCTTAAAGGTGACACGGCGGTTATTGCCACGAAACATGGCGCATTTAACTTGAGCGCGAGAGTCTTTTAGCGTGAGGTACCAGTGACCAGAGACAGGTGCAGAGAAGTTTGAGATTTCACCAACGAGCCAGACTATTCCCATTTCGTTTTCTAATAGGAGACGAACCTCTGAGTTGAGGCGAGAAACAGTAAAGATGTTTGGATTAGTCATAGAAGCACTATCTTTCCTTGAAGGAAGGTCTTTCTTGGAATCTCACAGGGCGTGAGTATGGAAGATAGCGGCAATATAATACATAGCAAGGGGGGAAATGCAAATTAAAAATACAAAAATGTGTAGCCAAGCGATTTCGCCGTGCGTATAATCCGTCTGCAATATCAAATCCAAATCACTTTATTATGCGAAACGATAAAGTTGGGTTTACTCCTTTTAACACCTTTGTTGTGAGATATTGCAAATGCTACGAATCGCAAAAGAAGCTTTAACTTTTGATGACGTTTTACTCGTCCCAGCACACTCAACCGTTCTTCCGAACACAGCTGATCTTCGCACTCAGTTAACGAAAAACATTTCTTTAAACATCCCAATGATCTCTGCATCGATGGATACTGTTACGGAAGCACGCCTAGCAATTGCCCTTGCGCAAGAAGGTGGTATTGGCTTTATTCATAAGAATATGTCAATCGAGCAGCAAGCTGAAATGGTTCGCCAGGTTAAAATTTACGAAGCTGGTGTGGTTTCTCACCCAGTAACTGTAAGCCCTGACGCGACAATCGCTGATGTTGTAGCCCTTACTCAAAAACACGGCTTCGCCGGTTTCCCTGTTGTTACTGAAACAAACGAATTGGTTGGTATCATTACTGGCCGTGACGTTCGCTTTGTTACTGACCTTTCTAAGAAAGTTGATGTAGTAATGACGCCTAAAGCTCGCCTTGCTTCTGTTAAAGAAGGTGCAACTCGTGAAGAAGTTCAAGAGAAAATGCACGAAGCGCGTGTTGAAAAAGTTCTTGTTGTAAATGATGACTTCCAACTGACTGGAATGATCACTGCAAAAGATTTCCACAAAGCAGAACGTAAACCAAACGCATGTAAAGATGAGCGCGGCAGCCTACGTGTAGGTGCAGCTGTTGGTGCTGGTGCTGGTAACGAAGAGCGTGTTGCTGCTCTAGTTGAAGCTGGCGTAGACGTTCTACTTATCGACTCTTCACACGGTCACTCTGAAGGCGTACTTAACCGTATCCGCGAAACTCGCGCTGCATACCCTGATCTACAAATCATCGGTGGTAACGTAGCAACTGGTGCTGGCGCACGTGCTCTTATCGAAGCGGGTGTTAGTGCAGTTAAAGTTGGTATCGGCCCAGGTTCAATCTGTACGACTCGTATCGTTACTGGTGTTGGTGTTCCTCAAGTAACAGCAATCGCAGACGCAGCGGAAGTTGCAAACGAATACGGTATTCCAGTAATCGCAGATGGCGGTATCCGCTTCTCTGGCGATATCTGTAAAGCTATCGTTGCTGGCGCATCTTGTGTGATGGTTGGTTCAATGTTCGCTGGTACTGAAGAAGCACCGGGTGAAGTTATCCTTTACAACGGTCGTTCTTACAAGTCTTACCGTGGTATGGGTTCTCTTGGCGCTATGTCTCAAGGCTCTTCTGACCGTTACTTCCAATCTGACAACGCTGCAGACAAGCTTGTTCCAGAAGGTATTGAAGGTCGTATCGCATACAAAGGTCGTCTAAAAGAGATCGTTCACCAACAGATGGGCGGTCTACGCTCAAGCATGGGCCTAACGGGTTCTGCAACTGTTGAAGACATGCGTACTAAAGCTGAGTTTGTTCGTATCTCTGGTGCGGGCATGAAAGAATCTCACGTACACGATGTTCAAATCACGAAAGAAGCACCTAACTACCGTTTAGGTTAATAATACGTCCAAACGTTTGAATAATGTGCTGATTTAGTCGGCACATTAATATACCAATCGTAGTAAATAACTGGTCATCCTAGCTTGTTAAAAACCTCGATAACTTCGTTAGAATTTTTGATTGTAGAATAACTACTTATCAGAACTCTTTGTCGAATAGAGCAGCCTCGTTCTCAGGCTTTTTTCCTACGCTATTCCTGAACACTTACTTACTGTGATTGGTATTATATCTACCGCCTGTTTTGTTAAAAGTCCGATTGTCTCAAAACACGTGGTTAAAGATATCTAACGAAAACGTTTGCTTTATTTCTTGAAGAGTTAATCAGAGGTGAGTAAACTCACCTCCGTTTTATCACATAGCCAATAAGACTGCTTACAATGACTAAAAATATTCATGACCAACGTATTCTAATTCTAGACTTCGGTTCTCAATACACACAGCTAGTAGCTCGTCGTATTCGTGAGATCGGTGTTTACTGTGAACTTTGGAGCTGGGACGTAGAAGAAGCGGATATTCGTGAATTCAATCCAGACGGTATCATCCTATCTGGTGGCCCTGAAAGTGTAACGGAAGAGAACTCTCCACGTGCACCTCAGTACGTATTTGATTCAGGTGTTCCTGTATTCGGTATCTGCTACGGCATGCAAACTATGGCTGAGCAACTTGGCGGTAAAGTAGCAACGTCTACTGAACGCGAGTTCGGCTACGCTGCTGTACAAGTAACTGGTGAATCTGCACTTTTCGCTGACCTTGAGTCTACTCAAGATGTTTGGATGAGCCACGGCGACAAAGTAGTTGAGATTCCAGCTGATTTCACAAAGATCGCTGAAACAGACACTTGCCCATACGCTGCAATGGCAAACGAAGAGAAGAAGTACTTCGGTGTTCAATTCCACCCAGAAGTAACACACACTAAAAACGGCCTGAAAATGCTTGAGAACTTCGTTCTTAACGTATGTGGTTGTGAAGGTCTGTGGACTTCAGCTTCAATCATTGAAGATGCAGTTGCACGTATTAAAGAACAAGTAGGTGACGACGAAGTTATCCTTGGTCTTTCTGGTGGTGTTGATTCATCTGTAGTTGCGATGCTTGCTCACCGCGCTATCGGCGACAAACTAACATGTGTATTTGTTGATAACGGCCTTCTTCGTCTAAACGAAGCTGAGCAAGTTATGGATATGTTTGGTGACCAGTTCGGCCTAAACATCATCAAAGTCGATGCAGAAGATCGTTTCCTTAAAGCTCTGGAAGGCGAAGCTGAACCAGAAGCTAAGCGTAAAATCATCGGTCACGTATTCGTAGATATCTTCGATGAAGAGTCTAAGAAACTATCTAATGCTAAATGGCTTGCTCAGGGTACTATCTACCCAGACGTAATCGAGTCTGCAGCATCTAAGACAGGTAAAGCACACGTAATCAAATCTCACCACAACGTTGGTGGCCTTCCTGATGATATGGAAATGGGTCTTGTTGAACCTCTACGTGAGCTGTTTAAAGATGAAGTACGTAAGATCGGCCTTGAGCTTGGTCTTCCATACAACATGCTTTACCGCCACCCATTCCCGGGTCCTGGTCTAGGTGTTCGTGTTCTTGGCGAAATTAAGAAAGAGTACTGTGATCTACTGCGTCGCGCAGATGCTATTTTCATTGAAGAGCTTCACGCTGCTGACCTTTACCACAAAGTATCTCAAGCATTCACGGTATTCCTACCAGTACGTTCAGTTGGCGTAATGGGCGATGGCCGTAAGTACGATTGGGTTGTATCTCTACGTGCCGTAGAAACTATCGACTTCATGACTGCTCACTGGGCACACCTACCATACGACTTCCTAGGTAAGGTTTCTAACCGTATTATCAACGAAGTTAACGGCATTTCACGTGTTGTTTACGATATTTCTGGTAAGCCACCAGCAACTATCGAGTGGGAATAATCTCTTAGAGATTTAACCAGCTTTGATTAAGATCTTAAGCCTCGAACTCAGTTCGGGGCTTTTTTCTTGTGCGCCGAGCATGGCG
>NZ_JBFRTQ010000096.1:0-28027 GCF_041474195.1 Vibrio sp. 10N.222.52.C3
CCTCCTCCTACTCGATTTACCTACTGTAAGTTATCGATAGTGGTGCTTAAGTCTATCTTTGCTTTAAGCTCGCTTTGATTACCCAATGACAATAAAGAAAAGGAAGAGGTGTGTTTAAATCTCATCGCCATAGCTGCTACGGCATTGCTGCCATTCTACTTTGGAGCTGCTTAATCGCGCTGTCTCGAAGCGTATCTGAACAACTGGGCCCAATCGGTGGTGCGGCCAGCCTTTACACGGTGAGTGCGCTGTTGTTGATCTGTGTTATGGGTCTACCAAAGCTGTCACGCTTTTCTAAGTCTTATTTGCTGATTGGCGGCACCTTGTTCGTTTGTTATGAGATCTTCTTGGCTCTGGCTTTAGGAATGGCAAACAATAGACATCAAGCCTTGGAAATGGCTGTCATCAACTACTTATGGCCAGCACTGACGGTGTTATTTGCGGTGCTGCTGAGCGACAAGAAAATTAACTGGTTGGTTTACCCAAGTATCTTCTTGGCCTTCTTTGGCGTCGCTTGGAGCATCAGCGGCGATCAGGGGCTTTCTGTTGAACAAATCGCTGCCAATGTTGCTACTAACCCAAAAACTTATTCAATGGCGTTTTTCGGCGCGATTATTTGGGCGGTTTACTGTAATTACACTCAGAAAGTGGCGAAAGGGCAGAATGCGATTGTGTTGTTCTTTATCGCAACGGCAATCACCTTGTGGATCAAATACGCATTGAGTAACGAAACCGGCATGGTGATGACAACCAGTGCTGCGATTGACTTAGTGTTGGCAGGCGTGTGTATGGGCGCAGGTTACGCGCTTTGGAATACAGCGATACTTGGCGGCAATATGGTGTTTTTGGCGACCATGTCGTATTTCACGCCTATTTTTGCGACCTTACTGTCTTCTATTATTTTGGGTTTGTCATTGAGCATGACGTTTTGGCAGGGCGTTTGTATGGTAACGATTGGCTCTTTAGCTTGCTGGTGGGTAACCAGAGACAAAAAGCCGACGGTTACGGCGTCGGCTTCTAAAAAGGTTCAATCAGAGTCTTAGTCAGCGAGAGGTTGATTGGTTAGCTCTTGGTTCTTAACTCTCGACTCTTAACTCGCGATATTGAGATTCAATTGAAGCTCATAAGGCATCTTCGATAAGCGTCGCTTAAGTTGGCGGCGCGTACGTTCAATATCATCGACCGCAATCGCTTGTTGGTCGTTGGTATGAATATCAACATTGATTCGTAATTCTGGACCAACCTTAGTCACACCCATCAGCTCCAAATCTTGCTCCGCTTCTTTGTCTACCGCGACAACGTTCTTATCTACCGCATCACAAATATCTTTGTTTGCCGACATCATAAGCAGTTCGCGCATCGCCTCACGTAACATGTCGAAAGGCACTTTGATGAAGTAGAAAGACATTAGCAACATCATCATTGGGTCGGCATACACTGCGTATTCTGCAAGCGGAGAAAAAGTAATTAACCAAGCCGCTACGAAACCCGCGGTTACCGCTACACTCAGTAGCGTATCCATTTGCCACTGTTTAGACTCAGCCTGAATCAGACCTGAAGAAATACGTTTACTCTTATTCGCGATGTACCACCAAGCGTAACCACAACCCAGTACGTTGAAAATACCAAACAGAGTTGCGATAGAAGCATCAACTTCACGGCCACCCGTCATTAGGGCACCAATCGCAGAGTAAAGTGAATAACCAACCACAAGAAGAATCACAACGGCTTTAATCGCAATCACAATCGGCTCGATGATAGCTCGACCAAACGGGAACTCAGTGTCCGAAGGGCGATTGATGTATTTCGAGGCAGCTAGTGACAATAAAGTTAACAGTAAGCTGATAAGAGAATAGACACCGTCAAATACTATGACCAGAGAGCCAACGAGAAGACCCAACACCAATCCGCCAATTGCGAAGCCTGATGCTAAAAGGGCTGAGAACAATAGTACTCGATTTTCGTTTTGGCTTTTCCTGTCACACATAATATTTTCCAGATGTTTTTGATAACTTCATTGTTCTAATAATGAGCTAACTTTACAAACTTTATCTGATGATGTTTATATGTCTTATTTAATTCGAACATATAAATCAATAAAATTCAGTGACTTAAGATCAGGGTGTGGTGTCAATAAAGTTGACGTTGAGTGTTTTTTGGTGATGGTGTGCAACTGAAATAGGATCGTTTATGATTAATAAAACACATTAGTCGCTAAGGTCTTATTGGTCTTCTAGATTTGACTGCGACTGCGACTGCGATGGACAAGGAGTGAATCAATATGAAGTTTGACGATATCAGTGATAATGAGTTGTGGGCGATTGCTAACCCGATCATGGATAATCTGATGGATGGTTCAACTAAGGTTGATCATGAACAGCACTGTCGAGATTTTACTCAAAGGATGAAAGACATTGTTACGCCAGAATATTTAGAAAAGGTGTGTCACCATTATCAGCACAGTAATGGCTTTTTTGCTGAGCGTGAGCAAGTTGCTTTATTTAGACGTTCAGACTCCATCGCCTTTGTGTGGAAACAAGCTTACACCATCGCCAAAGGTGAGTTTGTCGCTGAAATGGTATTGGTTGAAGAAGACGGACGCTATTTAGTGGATCACGTGATGGTCTTTTAGGAGTAGTGCTGTTTGTGGTTTTTCCCTTTGTTATCGACGATAAGCAATAAGCGCGAGCTAGAAATCAAACAAATAATCACTAAGCTGGTCGGCCAACCAATTCATTCCTGGGTGCTCTGCCATGCCAGCCGCGGTAAACATACAGTAGTCTTCTTGTGTTAAACCGTAGGTGTGTTTGATCACGGCAAGCTCTTGTTCACGCAGTAAATGGCGAATCAATGGCTCAGGCATTACGCCCCATGCTTCTTCACGTAGAATCGTATCCAACATAAAGTCGAAGCTAGAGAAGCCAATGTAACGACGCGAGAAGGGCTCAAGCTCAGGATTATCCTTTTCATTAAGATAAACCATGGTTGCTTGCATCGAATTTCTCAGTACTTCATCAGACACTCGTCGCATCGCACTCAAATCATGTCCTTTCTTACATACAGACATCATTCGAATCTTACCAAGCGGGTTGTAGATAATTCTTGGGTCATCGACGCGTTCGTAATCGACACCAAATGCGAAGTCGACTTGCTGAGTTTCAACTAGGTTAGCTAAGTCACCGCTCGATGCGAGAACGAAGTTGAATGAGGTAGAAGGGTACTTGTTATTTAAGGCGTGAGATAAGTCCTGCCACATTTCATCGGGTAGGGAGTCATCTCGCGCTATCCAAATCTCTGCGTTGAATTCGCCCGAGACATGTAAGCAGGTTTGTTTAATACGCGCGGCTGTCACCAACATGCCTTCGCAATCTTTGTAAATTGCTTTACCCGCTTCTGAAAGCTCAACGTGGTTTCCGCTGCGGACGAACAGCTCGACATCTAACTCTTTTTCCAAGGCTTTAATCGACATGCTGAGTTTGGTTCGGTTGCATTCTAACTGGCGTGCAGCTTCAGAAACTGATCCTAAATCAGCAACGGAACAAAAGGCTTGGACTTGAGAAAGGTTCATTTCATTTCCATATTGAGCGGGGGTCGGTGCATATTATCTGAATATTGTGCTGACTATCTTAGAAATAGTCCATCTTTGCATGATAACTCTATGACGAATTGACTAATTTGGTTTACTCTGGGGAAGTTCCGAACCTACAAGAAGTAAAGATGGAGGCCATGATGGCGAAACAATGGGACGAATACGCCGTTGATTGGGATAAAGATCCCTCAACCGCAGTATTCGCACAATCCGTATTTGACCAGTTAACACAGCTCGTTGATTTAAACGGAACCCGTGTCCTTGATTTTGGTTGTGGTACAGGACTACTCAGCCAGAAAATATCTCCTTTAGCAAAAGAGATCATCGCACTTGATATCTCTGAAGGGATGATTGAAGAGTTAGATAAGAAAGAGTTACCTAACGTTGAACCGGTAGTTGATATTTTATCGCGCGGACTTGCAGCGCAGCATCCAGCATTCAGAAACCAGTTTGACCTAGTGGTAGCCTCTTCGGTGTGTGGTTTTATCCCGAACCTACAAGACACAGTCAGTCTGATTTACACGCTGCTTGAAAACGACGGTACGTTTGTACACTGGGATTGGTACTTGGAAAGCGACAGTGAAGACTACGGTGTAAGCCAACAGCGCTCAGAAAATGTATTGAGTGCAGCGGGCTTTGCAGTAGTTGAAGTCTCTACACCGTTCTCGATTGACACTCCACAAGGAGAGTTAAAGGTATTAATGGGTGTTGGACGTAAACAAGCGCTTCCAGATCTGTAATCGTGTGTATGCCTTGAGCTAGCATTCAGAATGCTCATTTAAACTACTAAACCCACATTAACGACTCTAACGTCAGTTATGTGGGTTTTCTCTTTTTGGCGCTATCGTTTTAAACAGAACGAATTAGCGCTTTCTCATTTCTTCACTACTAACTCTGGTTTCTCTATTTCTCTATTTCTCAATTTCTCATCTCGCTCATAGAAAACTCAACACCGCTAATTTACAAATTATTTATTTCCATTTTGGAAATGTAGTCTTGCATACATTTCATTAGTGGAAATATAACGGTGAGATATAAAATAAGCCCATAACAACACTAAGGGTTTAATCATGAGCCACCAATCTGCGTCATCTACTTCTTCACCACTTTCAGAGCAACAACAACGCTTTAGCAATATCATTTCAGATGCCAACCTGTCACCAAAACAGAAGTCGAGCTATCTTGCCTTAGAAGCTGAAGCCAGCTTACCGTATATGCCGGTAAGCAAAGAAGTAGAGCAAGCCTTACAACAAGGTGTGCTGTGTGACATGTTTGAAGGGCACGCCCCATTTAAGCCGCGCTATGTACTTCCAGATTATTCTAAATACTTACATCAAGGCTCAGAGTATTTAGAGCTTAGCGCGGCAACCAACTTCGATGAAGCATTGAACATGCTTACCATCCTTTACCACCATGTTCCGTCTGTCACTTCAATTCCGGTTTACCTAGGTCAGTTGGATGATGTGTTGATGCCTTTCGTGGGCGACTTAACAGAAGAGCAGGTATACCAAAAGATTAAGCTGTTCTGGATCATGTTGGATCGCACACTGCCAGACGCCTTTATGCATGTGAATATCGGCCCGACAGACAACATTATCTGCCGTACGATTTTACGTGTAGACGCTGAATTGAAGCAGATCGCGCCAAACTTAACCTTTATGTACGACCCAGCCGTGACACCTGATGATCTACTTCGTCATGCGGCGAGCAACATCTGTGAATGCAGTAAACCACATATTGCAAACTATCCAGCGCATGCCGAGGCTTACGGCGATAAGCGTTTTGGTATTGTGAGCTGCTACAACTCTCTGCCGTTAGCGGGTGGTTCAAACACCTTGGTGCGTATGAACCTTAAGCAAGTGGCGTTGAAGTCTGAGGACAGTGCTGATTTCTTACAACAAGTATTGCCGAACTACAGTGGCATCATGGTTGAGTTGATGAACGTTCGAAGCCGCTTCTTGCATGAAGAGTCTAACTTCTTCGAAGGCTTCTTAACCAAAGAAGGTTTGATCGAAGAGGATCGCTTTGCGCCAATGTTTGGTATTTACGGCATGGCGGAAGCAGTCAACATCTTGTTGGAGAAAGAAGGTCAAGCAGGGCGTTATGGTCACGATGAACTGGCGAATCAGCTTGGTCATCGTATCTCTGAAAAGCTGGCTGAGATCGTTGAACGCTCTGAAGTGAAATATGGATTAGAAGGTAAAGCTCTGCTGCATGCTCAAGGCGGTATTAGCTTAGATGAAGATGTGACGCCGGGTGTCCGTATTCCTTATGGTACCGAACCGGATCCTGTCTCTTACGTTCGTGCAACCGCGGGTCACCATAAGTTCTACACCTCGGGCATCAGTGACATTCTGACCATCGACGAAACAGTGAAATCTAACCCTGAAGCGATGTTTAACCTGTGTAAAGGCGCGATTCAAGCGGGTTACCGAGAGTTCACGGCTAACGTTGCATCAAATGATTTGGTTCGTGTCACGGGTTACATGATTAAGCTATCTGACATTGCCAAATATGACGAGCAAGGCTCACGCACCAATACCACCTTTTTAGGTGCCGAAGCTGCGAAGAACACGGGCATATTAGAGCGTAAACCACGCGTGGCGAGTTTAGAGATGTCGCCGACATACGAATAGCTTTAACG
The DNA here is from genome assembly GCF_041474195.1 of Vibrio sp. 10N.222.52.C3. Classification (NCBI taxonomy): domain Bacteria; kingdom Pseudomonadati; phylum Pseudomonadota; class Gammaproteobacteria; order Vibrionales; family Vibrionaceae; genus Vibrio; species Vibrio sp. 10N.222.52.C3. The sequence goes on from NZ_JBFRTQ010000096.1 coordinate 6,234, forward strand.
TGTGTTATGCGTTTCGAATACGAACAATGTGAATTATGAAAATTTCTGATCTAACAACTCAAATGGCTAGGGTTAAAAATAATAAGACAGAAAAACAAGCGAAGGTCAGCCGTGTGCTGACCTTTTCTTGTGTTGATGGACCGGGAAATCGCCTAGTGCTGTTTCTACAAGGGTGCAATTTCGATTGTATAACCTGCCATAACCCACACACTATTAATCACTGTAACCATTGCGGAGACTGCATAAGTGGGTGTCCAAGCGGCGCATTAAGCTCTGTAGATGGTAAGGTGAAGTGGGATCCGGTCGCGTGTACCAACTGCGATCAGTGCGTCGATATTTGTGATCATAAGTCGAGCCCCAAAATCACCACGATGACGGTATCCGAGGTACTTGAACTGGTTAGGCATAATCAGTTCTTCCTGAGTGGTATCACCGTTTCAGGTGGTGAGGCGACCATGCAATTGCCGTTTATCATCGAGCTATTTCAAGCGATTAAAAGCGATCCGCAATTGGCACACTTAACGTGTTTTATTGACAGTAACGGCTCGTTGCCTCAACAAGGGTGGGAGCGAGTATTACCTTACCTTGATGGCGCGATGATTGACCTAAAATCATGGCAATCGGAAACACATCAATGGTTAGTGGGTAGAGGTAATCATAGGGTGTTTGAAACCATTAACTACTTAGCAGATAAAGGAAAACTGCACGAAGTTAGGTTGCTACATATCCCAAATAAAAGCGATCTTGAGGACGAAATTGAACAAGTGGGGCGTTACTTGAAGACTCTACCAAGTGATATTCGAATTCGGCTGAATGCGTTTCAGCATCATGGTGTCATTGGCGACGCGTTAGATTGGCCGAAATGCACCGAAAAACAGATGCAGAGCTTTCACGATAAGCTCTACACCATAGTTCAAAGACCGATGCAAACTCCTGAGGTTTATACCTAGTCTTTAGATTTCTTAGGCGGTCAATCAGGCTTCAAAGAACGTTAACTTTCTAAAGATATTAAGTCTCTAAAAATATTAAGCTTCTAAAAACAGGTCACACAACCATTTGATCGCTTGATCATTCATGTTGGGTTTATTCCACACCAAGCTGTACGCCACCTTACCGTAATCAAAAGGCAAGGGCTTGCTCACTAAGCCCTGAGCTTGTTTAGCATGCTCAGCCCACTGTTTAGAGCAAGTGAACAGGAAAGGTGTGTGGTGACACAACACAGCCGCAGCGCCGAAGTCCGCGACCGATATTGCCATCTCTCTTGGTTGGTGGCATTGAACCAAGTTTTGTTCAAAGTAAGGCTGAGACAGTTCGTTATCTAAAATCCCAATGTGCTTGTAATCTAAGTAGCCTTCTACCGTCAGTTCTTGCTGAGCGAGAGGGTGGTGTGCGCCCATCAAACAAACCATTTCATCTGGAAGAATTGTTTCCCAAACCAGCTCTTTGTTATCGGTCGGCGGCTGAGATATATCATGAGGCAACAAGATCAAATTGACCTTGCCACTGAGTAAAGCATCGAAGCCGAGCTGTTGTTTCGAATAGATGTTGAGCTTCGCGTTTGGCGCCAGTTCAGTAGTGATTTTACTTATCTTAGAGGCAAATACTTCGAAGGTACTTTCACGCATCGAAAGTGAAAAACTGCCTTGGTACTCTTGAGGGGTAAAACTCTTTTGATGAAGCAGTCCATTCATGCTTGAAAGAATTGCGTGAACAGTGGGCGCTATCTTCAGAGCAAAGGGAGTCGGGATAAGCTTGGTACCATCTCGATAGAAAAGCTCATCATTCAGGATGTCACGCAACTGAGACAGGGTTTTGCTTACACTCGAAGGGCTGACACAGAGTTGCTCTGAGGTCTGAGTGACGCTGTGGGTGTTCAGCATAATATGAAGCGCAGTGAGGTGCTTAAGGCTCACCCTAGATAAGTGTAAGTAATCCATTTATGACTCACGCATTCAGATTGGCTTGTGATTTTGCATGAACGACAAAATCGAACAAGCCAAATTGGATAAAGGTTATTTACGAGCTAGCTTATGGTGCGCTCGTGAAAAGTGGCCTGCGCAAAATGCGCCCACAATCGATAGTTCACCCGCTAAACACAGTGCAGCACAAACTTCAGCTAGGGCTTGTGATTTACCGTTACCATGCAGCCCAAGTAAATCTAAACAGGCTTTTTGACTTGGCAAGCCAGTACCACCGCCGACAGTCCCCACCATTAGGTTAGGCAGTGTCACGCTAGCGTATAAACCGCCTTCTTTGTTGAGTTCCATACGCGTCATACCAATCGCTGACTCGGCGACACAGGCCGCGTCTTGGCCACAAGCGATGTAAAGTGCCGCCAGTGCATTCGCATAATGGGCGTTGATACCGATAGTGCCGCTCAAAGCGCCACCGACTGTGGTCATTTGGCCAAACTGGACCATCTTCTCTGGTGTCGTGTGTAGGTACTTCGCGACAAGCTCTGCAGGGATATTAACCTCAGCAGTTACCTTTTTGCCACGAACGCTGCGCAAGGTTTGGGTATTGGCTTTCTTATCGCCTGACAAGTTGCCATCAAGGAAAGCGTGGTCAGGCTTAACTGGCGTATTTTCGATGATGTACTCAAACACGGCATTGGTTGCGATGGTCACCATATTCTGACCAGAAGCGTCTCCGGTTAGAAATTCGAACACCAAGTAAACATGGTTACCTTCGATGTTGATATTAATGTCGGTCAGCTTGCCGTGTGATGTTGTTGATTCTGCCAAGATCTTGAACTGGTCATACTGTGTCACAGCCCAAGCCACAAACTGTCCGGCTTCAACTAATCCTTGAAATGCAAAGCCAGGAGTACGTGTTACGCCTTCATTGAGCAACATAGCACTTGCGCCACCACAAGCCGTAATCAGCTTAGAACCACGGTTATAAGACGCGACAAGCGCAGCTTCTGTGGTCGCGAGTGGTACGAGGTAATCGCCCGTAGCAAATAGGCCATTGACTCTTAAAGGGCCAGATATTCCCACAGGGACTTTAACGGTGCCAATAAAGTGCTCAATGTTTTTCTCATAAGCTTGGAACTGACTTTGTGTATGAGGGTCGAGCAGTTCTTGCTGTGAATCTGCATTATCGAGCGCTGTCCAGCGACGTGTGAGATTCTTTTCTGTCAGGTAGGGGCTAGGTGTCAGCTTATTTACTGGCTTTTCAAAATGAGGCTGAAGCTTTTTTTCTAATTCGTCTGCGGAGATGTCGCCTCCTAAAATAGAAACATAGTCACGGCGATGCAGATTTAGTTTTGGCATAAATAGTATGAAGTAAAGTTTGTGCAGCAAATTGGTTTGCGCTGATTCTACCGAGTAATAAACCAGAAACAAGCGCCTGATATAATGAGTTACAGTTTGTGTGGTTGTTGAAGCAAAAAGCAGCGAAGTTTCGCGAAATATAGGCTGTATTTGAGCGAAATTTAGATATGAATGTCGAGAAGGCTACCGATGGCTTCGTTTTGACGATCAACCACACTTGCACCAACGCGGTTATAACTTGCGCTTTGTGTCAGTTTAATCAGGGAATCGGTTGAAGATGAAGCAGGTTCAGGTTCTTTGTCTTTAAAGGAAATGGCTTGTTCAGGCTCTATTTGATTAAAGCTGAGATCGCTAGCTTCGAAAGTGTCGTCGGATTCTAGAGCGTGTTTGGAGGCTTGGTTGAGCTCGATTGCGGCTTCTTCAGCCATGTTGGTGGATTGCTGAATAATGGCGTAACCAGATTGAATACCAGATATCGACATATCAGAACCTTTTATTGACGTATGGAATGAGTCTAGGCGGACGATATTTTGAGCGCAATGGTGAACAGATGAAATTTACGGTGAAAATGTGAACTTAAGCTAAAATAGTGATGTCTGTCTATTAACTGAACAGGTCATTTAGCGCGTTTAATTCTTCATCAGTAAGCAAAGAAGGCTTCTCTGTTTCGAGGTTGCCGTCGATCTCACTCTGAAGTGCTTTTAATTGTTGTGGGCTAAGAAGCTGTATTTGCTGCTTAAATGCTTCAAATTGCTGTGTATTCATAGTGTGACCTTTGTTCAAATCCATATGCTCTTTAGAGCATAGTCTACTGATTCAGGAAATCAAACAAGATTAAGTGAATTTTAAATGATGTTTGAAGTTTCTTGAAACTAAGACAATTATAAATTCCTGTGGTCGTTTTTTGTCCGAGAAATGTTAGGCAAAGCTAAGGCTTGGTCAATCAAAGTCAGAAAATTCCTATAATGTAAAAACGCCTTCAACCCTTGTGGCACAAGGGTAGGTAAGTAATTTCTCTACCCAATTAGGGGTATGGGTAAAGCAATGTATAAATATTTGCGATGATCAAAAGATAAGCAATTGGCGTTATCTTTTTGTTTTTACGGTATTTTGTTTGTTGCTCAAGAAGCTTCTGTTTCAAACGACTTGTCGATCTTAACCTTAACTGCAAACTTGGTCGCTAAGGTATGCAGTTCTGGAAGCATTCGATAGATCAAATGGAGCTGTTGTAGAACCATTTTGACAGAATTCTCATCTTCTTCTCGCCATTCACTCAAACGTTTATCCAGCTCCGGGTCATAAGCGTTTTTCACTTCACAATGCTCTTTATGAGAATAGAGTTGATCATTTAGAGCGTCGAGATGCTGGTGGATGACTCTGTGCGCATCTAGCACCAGTTTGTGTGTCGCTTCATCATCAATACGCGTTCTGTGAGCACCCAGAGCCGAGATATAGCTAAGTAGAGCATGATTGAGTGTTAAGAATCGGAAGCTCTCATCTTCAGAGGTGCGGTACTTACCCGGTTCAACCAACATGCTACTGATCGCGGCAGTCAGGTTTGCATCATTATTATGCGCACTACGTCGAGCGATACGATAGTTTAGGCTATCTTTCTTACCGACACGGTATTGGCCGATGATCTGAGCGAGATAGTTCTTATTGGAATCGAGCGCATTCGCCATCACTTTGTGCAGTCGCTTCGACTGCCAATCAGGTAACACATAAATGACAGCAAGCACGGCGAGAGCACAACCAATAAAGGTATCCGCTAACCTTGGCAATACTACCGCGTAGCCTTCACCTAATTGGTTAAAGCAGAAGAGCACAAGCAGTGTGATAAAGCCGGTCGCAAACCCGTAGTTATTGATTCGAAACGCAAAGAACATCACGCCACTGATCACAATGAACACTAATTGGCTCTCTTGCGACGGGAAGAAAGTCAGTAACGGTACTCCGATCAATAAGCCTGCGACCGTGCCAATGACACGCGCCGTCAGTTTTTGACGGGTTGCACTGTAGTTTGGCTGACACACAAACAGTGTCGTCAGTAGAATCCAATAACCTCGTTCGATATCAAAACCCTGGATAATCCCGTAGCCCAGCGTCAAAGTGATCGCCATGCGAATCGCGTGGCGGAATAGCATAGAATCGGTGTGCAAGTTAGCTTTGATCTTGTGCCACATTGCCGTCAAAGTATGAGGGTTGGTATCGTTCAATACACCTTCTTCAATCTTCTCTGCATCTGGGTTGCTGATATTCGAGAGCTGTTTTTCAACGGTTGCTAGGTTATTGAATAAGTAATCCAACTGATTCAGCAGTGATTTCCATTCAGGGTTGTTCTGTTGGTGCAGGTGATTGAGCGATGACATCAGCTCATCAAGTGCCAATACAGACTTGTCACCATGCTGGTATTCAGCGCCAACTTTCAATGAGCTCGCCACTTCTTTACAAGCTGTTGCCTGCGCTTCCAGTAGATACTTAAATCGAAACAACACGTCAGAGCGTTCAAAGTGTTTTGCTAGCTCTTGATAACGATAGTGGCTAGAGCTTACGCGTTCATGAATATCTTGTGCGATGAAGTAGGTGTTAAGAAATCGGTCACTAGGGCCGTCAATGTGTCCGCGCTTAGAGCGGTTGAGTAGCGTCGCCTTACACATGTTGAGTGCGTTAACGGTACTCGCGTTGAGTTTGGCTTCAATGATTCGGTGTGGCTGGGGAATCAAGTCTGAAACTGGGTAGAAGAGTTCCGCTTTTGAATCGATGTAATTACCGATTTGATCGAATACCGTGGCTAGGTTTTGCTGCACAGGTTGCATTGGCCACACTATCTGCCAAATCATCGACATGAAGTAGTACCAAGCGGCGCCAGTTAATAGTAGAAGCGGTTGAAACCAAAGGTTGGTGCTCTCGTGTGCACCAAGCATGGTATAGATGGCAACCAAGAGAGAACCAAACGCGATACTCGCGTATTTAGGGCCAATTGCCCCGAGAATGATAAAAGAGAAGGTTGAAACAAAAAGCCCTATCGCGAACAGCCAAGGCGTATCGAAGAGAAGCTCAATAGAGAAAGCCGCAACGGCGAAACAGATAAAGGTCAGCGTGAGTGCTTTCAAGCGCCCGGTAAAGCTGTCATCACTTTCCGCAAGAGCCGCAGCAATAACGCCTAAGATCAAAGGCGTGATCAGTGTGTTTTGTCCATAATACCAAGCAGGCACCACCACGCCGAGCAGAGTGATGAGAATTAATACGCTGTAATTTATGGTTTTATTCGCCCAATAGAGGCGTAATTTGGCTGAAAAGTCCACAGTCGCTCACTTGACACACTAAAAACCATAATCCTAACAGAAATCAAGCACAAGAATTTGATACTTATCCATAATTGCCCGTAGGTGGTCATGAAAGCGTCGATAAGATATGAGATATTATTAATTCTCATTGCATCATGATATAAATTCAATATTCCCAATTAAGAGCACACTCCAATGCAGCTAAGCGCTAACAAGACTGCACAGTTTTTTATTCAAAATGAATATCATCAGGTTGAACTTGATGGTCCACGCTTGCTGTTATCTTCAGTAGGCAGTGAAGAGCGTATCCCATTTACTATTTGGAGTGGCAAGATCGCGATAAAGCGCGGATTGTTCTGGGGATCGCTACAATTTTTTGCTAATCAACAAGATGGAACACAGCGCAGTTGGTTAGTACAAGGCTTACCTTGGGATCAATGCCGTCAATTTGCACGCGCGTCAGTTAGTGCTTATCAGAAGTGGCACGACACTCAATGTGAACAATTGGCTGAACACGTACCTCAGTGGGAAGCTGAATTAACACGTCTTGAGCAATTACCAGCCTTTCTACCGCATTCTAAGGTCAACACTTGGGTTGATATGGTCAACTCAGGCTTAGAGAGTATGACAATGACGCTAGAAGAGGCCGCACAACGCATGCCAAACCGCATCGCAAGAATGCAGCCATGGTTATCTGAAACGGAAATCAAGCAAGCTGAAAGAAACCAGCAATGGCTAGAGACCGAGCGAAAAAACTGGGAAGTGTTGTTTGCGCAATGTGAGTCGTCACCACTGAACTTATCGCAGCAATATGCGGTGTTGATGAATGATGATCACAACCTTATTTTAGCGGGTGCAGGCTCGGGTAAAACCAGTGTTCTAACGGCTCGCGTCGCGTATTTACTGCAAAGCCATCAAGCTCAAGCTGAAGAGTTGCTATTGCTCGCTTTTGGTCGTGAAGCGGCAGAAGAGATGAAGCAACGTCTCGACAGCAAAATTGGTTTATCAGCAGAGAAGGTGCAAGTCAGCACTTTCCACCAGTTGGGTTTAAAGATACTGAATCAAGTTGAACCCGAACGTGTGGTTATTTCTCCTTTAGCGCTCGATGACAACCAACGCCAAGCATGGTGCATTGATTGGTTGAAGAAGCACTGGATGACACCGACCAACTTTAAACGTTGGCAAAAGCATTTGTCTAAATGGCCAATCGCTTATTTAACCGGTGACGATGAGCTTGGTAGCCACGTTTCAAACCTCAAATTGATCGGTTGGCTTGAAAAGCAGCTAGAACAGTTGAATGCGTCGGGTTTAACCAAAAAAGAAGTACAGCAACAGCTGATTGATCACCGAGACTATGCGCGCCTCAACAGCGAGCTTTCACTGTGTTGGCCATGTGTAACCGCGTGGCAAAAGGAGCTGAAAGAACAGAATCATATCGACTTCTCAATCATGATCAGCCGAGCGACTCAGTATGTCGAGAAGGGCAAGTTTATCTCACCTTGGAAGTTCATCATGATCGATGAATACCAAGATATCTCACCTGATCGTCTTGCCTTGGTTGAAGCACTGTGTAATCAGTCTAAAGCCGAGCATCAAGCCTCTATTTTTGCAGTAGGCGATGACTGGCAGTCGATTTACCAGTTTGCAGGTGCGGATGTGGATTTGACCACGGGCTTTAAGGATCGTTTTGAAAGCTCGACCATTCATCACCTAGATACGACTTACCGCTTTAACAATCAGTTAGGTGCGGTGGCTAATCGCTTTGTACAAGAAAACCCAATTCAGATTCCGAAAGAACTGAACAGCTTCAAGCAACAGAAGCAGAAGGCGGTGTACAGTGCGCCAAGTAAAGAAGTTGAGAAGATTCTTGATCAACTGAACCGTCAATCCAAAGGCAAAACCAATAAATCGGTGCTGCTACTTGGACGTAATCATTACCACAAGCCAGAGTTGTTGGAAGACTGGAAGAAGATCTTCACTTCCATTGATATCAAGTTCATGACTTGCCACGGCAGTAAAGGTAAAGAGGCGGACTTTGTCATTATTCTTTGTGTTGACGAAGGACAGTTCCCGACCAAGAAGAAACAGCTGCATATTGATGGCGCATTGACTGAATCATCAGACGCGTTCCCTTATGCTGAAGAGCGTCGTTTATTCTATGTAGCAATGACGCGGGCAAAAGAGAAAGTATGGATCACGCACAGTGGCGACGGCTCTGGCTTTGTGCAGGAGCTGCATGGTTCTGATTACCCAGTTGTTCGTAAAAAGTGATGTTACTTGACTTGATTGTCTAAGATTAGATCTTCAATCCCTGCCCTAATATCACAAGGCAGACGCATAAAGCATAAGGAATTTGCTATGGAACACGGCTCTATTAACTACATTGAATTTGCTGCGAAAGACATCGCCGCAACTAAGGCATTTTTCAGTCAAGTGTTTGGTTGGAGCTTTGAAGACTATGGCCCTGAGTATTCTGCGTTTGAAGGCAAAGGCTTAATGGGCGGCTTCTATTTGGCGGATCTGGCGTCGAATACGGATAATGGCGCGGCGCTGATGGTTTTTTATAGCCAAGATCTTGAGCAAACCGAGCGCGATGTAATTGATGCTGGTGGTCAGATAAACCGTGAGATCTTTAGCTTTCCCGGCGGCAGACGTTTCCATTTCAGAGAGCCAAGTGGCAACGAGATGGCAGTGTGGAGCGATAAATAGAGAGACTCTCGCACTGTTTTATGATTGAACTGTTTAATGTCTGAAAACGAGACATAAAAAAGCCTGCGATAAAATGCAGGCTTTTTAGTCTGTTCAGTAGAGAGCACATTTAACGTGCGATTACGTGCGCTCAGCTAGGTACGCTTCGTAGTCTGGGATCTCGATGATTACTTCTTCTTCAAGCAGTGAAGAGTTAAACAAGAAATTAGCGGTAGCGCGGTTAGTGGCCACAGGAATGTTCCAAACACTTGCGATACGAAGCAGTGCTTTTACGTCTGGGTCATGTGGTACAGCATTAAGTGGATCCCAGAAGAAAATCAGCATATCGATCTTGCCTTCAGAGATAAGCGCGCCAAGTTGTTGGTCACCGCCCATAGGGCCGCTGATCATGCTCTTGATTGCTAAGTCTGTCTCTTTACTTAGTAAAGAACCAGTCGTGCCCGTTGCGTAAAGGAAGTGCTTTTGTAGTTTTTCTTTGTTCTCTTTGACCCATCTTAGTAGCTCAGGTTTGAAGTGGTCATGAGCGACCAAAGCGATATGCTTGTGTGTTGGCATAGTGCGCGTTGTTTTTTGCATGAATGTTCCCTAAATTGTTGTTTCGTTTTTATTGTTTTGAGTTCTTCAGCCAATATAGCACTATGGATTCACACTGAATACCGGACGAAACTCAGAAGGTGACAATGAGTCGGCGATAATTTGATCTTTGAGAGTTGCAGGTGTCAGCGCTTCGATAATCGGTGCGCTGTGTTGCTCGTAAGGTTGACCGCGTAAGTAACTCGTGGCTTGTTTTACCGACAAGCGACCTTGCTCAACCATTTTATCGGTTGGCGCAAAAAGTACCTTGTTACGAAGTAAACCACGGTAGGTTCCGTGACTTAAGTAACTCGAAATTAACCCAATCTCTTCGGTTTTATCGGCCGCTCGTAGCTCACTGATCGCTGCTTCAATCGCGACGGCACTTCCGACTATATATTGGATATCCGGCTCCTCGATCACCTGTTGTACTAGGTTTCTTTGCAGTTCTTTATCGTTATCTGCCCAATAGCTGATCGCGATTTTGATATCACTCGACTTGATCGCATCATAAAACCCCAGTGCCACAGGCTTAGTGCCGCCACTTGCTTGTGGACCAAGTAACAGGGCGATAGGTGTTTCGCCTGATCCTTTCGGGTGTCGTTTCGACAAAAAATCTCCGACTTGGTATCCCATTTGGTACCAATCGACACCGACCGTACCTTTTAATACCTTCTGTTGTTCTTCATTGACGGTTAACTCATTTACCGTAGCAAACACAGGCGTCGAGCCAACCCAATCGCTGAGATTGTCATGATACGCATCGGGTGAAACCGTACCTAAAATAATGGCATCGGCTCCCCATTGCGTGCAAAGCACCAGTTGCGAGGCTTGTTTGGCCACGTTGGGGTAACCGCCAGCTTCCAATACTCTTAGCTCAACTTGCTGCTTTTCTGCTTCAGAGATCATTCCATAGTTTACCGACAACCAATAAGAGTCTTTGAGGTGCGGATAAATGGCACAGATTTTCTCTTTTTGTGATGTGGCATTGGCGGGTTTTATTGGGCTCAAAGGCTCACTAGCACCTGCGACAGTAGTCACTGAGGCCAGTAGTGAGAGAAGAATTATTGAAGCGAAAGGTCTAGATAGCATGAATTGCCGTTTTGTTGGTTTTAGATAAGAAACACTGCAAAATATAGCGTATTCTGCATGGGTAAAGAAGAACGTTTTAAGGTTTAGAGTTTATGTTGTTAGCTTCAGCGAGTATTGGACGCAAGCTGCTGGCCTCATTCTTAGTGATGGCACTGTTGGTTCTATTGTCTGCATTGATCGGTGTTTCTGGTTTTAGCTTTGTAGCCAAAACGGAAAGAAACGTCGTTGATTCGGCGCTTCCTGCCATGATCGAAGCTCGTCTGGTTTCTGAGTTGAGTAACCGTATTATTTCGTCAGTACAAACACTTTCTAATGCGAGAAACGAAGCTGAAAGAAAAGAGGCTGGCACCGTACTGTTTGACCAACTTGAGTCGCTTCTTCAACATATCAAAGAGCTTGGTGTCGACAGTTTCGATTCTCAGCTCCTCAATAAACTCGAAAACAATGTTCAAAGCGTTATTAACACACTGGCTGAGTTGGGTGTGTCGGTTGAGCGTAAGCTTTGGTTAAGCAAAGAGTTGTCGTCTCGTGTCGAAGAGATGCGCCTATTGGCCGAAGAGCTAGAGCAGTTGACGCGAACCCAAGTTTTGAACACGGCTACCATTGCGGTTGCTAACGTCACGCATATCTATGACCTGCTAGAAACCAAAGAAACGGATAAAGCCTACCAAGCCTTAGATGCGCTTGTAGAGGTTGACCTTGATTTGTCTGAGCGCCTACACGAATTGCATTTGCTGGCGTTCAAAATGCTTAACCAAATTGAAGAAACGCAAACCGTTACCAACGTAGAGCGTATTCATCAAATCCAATCAGAATTTGAATCCAACCTAAGAATCATGGCGCGCCGCGTTAAAGCGGTCGAAGATCCTACTCGTTCAGCGCAGATGTCTCAGCTTCTAGAAGAGCTCAGAAAACGCCAAGTCGTGTTCGATATTTCATTAGAGCAATATGAGAACACCAAAAAGTCAGAGTTTCTGATGCAAAATACGTTGGAGCTGTTCTCTCAGCTGAATACAACGGTTAACCAACTGGTTGATGATTCAAACCGCAGTACCAAAAAAGCGGTTGATGAGCTGACCAGCACATTGAATTTGGCTCAATGGTCACTGTCTGTGATTTCGGTTATTGGTTTGGTTATCGTTGCATTTATCGTGTGGCGAGTGGTGTATATCTCGGTTGTTAAACGTCTTACTGAATACTCATCGGCCTTGATGTCTATCGCACAAGGTCGCCTGAATATTGATATCTCGGTAAAGGGTAATGATGAGCTGGCTCATATGGGCGAGGCGATCATCACTGCCAGAAACACCGCGCAGGCGCTACAAGTGGTTGCGGTGGGTGAAGCAAAGGCGAAACGCGAACTTGAAGAGCACAAAGAACACTTAGAAGAGTTGGTCACAGACCGAACCTACCAGCTGCAAAAGACCAATGAGAAGCTGAACATCGAGGTAGGGAACCACGCTAAGGCTCGTAACGCCGCAGAACAAGCAAGCCGCGCAAAATCCGCTTTCCTTGCGACGATGAGTCATGAAATACGAACGCCGATGAACGGTGTATTAGGTACTGCAAGATTGCTCAAAGATACCGGGTTAGACCCGCTGCAATCCGGCTATGCAGACATCATTAACCGCAGCGGTAAGAACCTACTCGCGATTTTGAATGACGTGTTGGATTACTCAAAGATTGAAGCAGGGCATTTAGAAATCCGCACTGCTTCGTTTGATCTTCATCAGATGGTTCAAGATACCTACCAATTGATGGAAGGGCGTGCCGCTGAGAAGAAGCTGAACTTTGATTTCCATATTGAAAGTGATGTGCAACGCTATTGGCGTGGTGACGTAACGCGAATCAGCCAAATCTTGAATAATTTGGTCGGTAACGCGATTAAGTTTACGGAAAGTGGCTCGGTCGATATCTTTATCAGCTTAGATATCGAAGATGAAAATCGAGTGATGTTTGAAGTGTCAGATACAGGTGTCGGTATTGATGCTAGCGAACAAGCTTGTCTGTTTGATGCCTTTACCCAAACCGATAGCGGTCGCAACAAAACCGGCGGCACAGGGCTTGGATTAGCGATCAGTAAAAGCATCATGTTGGCAATGAACGGGGATATTGGCGTTCATTCTGAAGAAGGCGAGGGTAGCCAGTTTTGGTTCTCACTGCCACTTGAAGCCGGTGAGAAGATAGAAACGAAAGTACCGGTCATTGAAGCGTGTATTCGAGCTAAAGTATTTCTGATTGAAGATAACCCCGTAAACTGCATCGTTGCTGAAGGCTTCTTGCATAACTTGGGGCACGAGGTTGTGATTGCGACAACCGGACAAGAAGCGAGAGCCATATTCAGTGAGCAAGAGTTCGATATTGCGCTGGTGGACATTAACTTACCCGACTGCGATGGCGTCGAGTTAATTCAACAACTCAAAGACGATGCGCTTCAGCATAAAAGTGAAGAAGACGTAATTCGAAAAGTACCCCCAATGATCGCAGTATCGGCTCATGTGTTTAACGAAGAAGTGGAAAGCTATTTGTCGTCTGGCTTTGATGGATTCTTACCTAAGCCGTTAGAGAAGGAAGCATTATCGGAATTGATTGTTGAGCAGTTGGACGGTCACACGCTGTTGCTGCCTCAGCCGGATCCGTCAGATGCTGTTTGCTGTCAGCTAAACTCTAAACCTCAGGAAACCGAGCTAGACTTATCAGCATTGGCATTTGCAAGCTCGACACAACGAGCAAACCAAGACGCGGAACATAATCAAGGAGAACCGATTGTGCAGATGATTAACCCTAAGATTATCAAAGACGACTTGGCCATTCTCGGTCGAGAAAAAATAGTGCAGATTGTTGGGTTGTTTGACCAAAGCAGCCAAGTCACTCTCGATGAACTGATTGTGGCAAGTGCCGCTGACAACGCTCGTGAAATTAAGTCTTTAGCTCATAAACTGAAAGGGTCTGCCGGCAGCCTAGGATTATCTGCACTGTTTGCTTTATGCCAGAGCATTGAAGCGAGCGAGGATCCATTACTTCAATATCGCGATAATGCAGACTCATTACCTGAATTGGTGAAAGACTCGTTAGCAGCGCTCCGAGAGCAACTATAGAGTGGCTATTGGGCGGAAAGCCCCAAAATAAGAACAGAAAACAAAAAGCAGGCTATTTCTCCGTTTTAATATGAAGAAGTGACCTGCTTTTTTATTGTCGAATAAGAATCTAAGTAAGGCTTTCAAGGAACGGCTCTAAGCCATCTTGATATGTCCAGCAGCTTTGATCTTAACGTGAACCATATTGCCTTGTAGGTAGCTTAATGGAATCTCGCTGCGTTCAATGATCGCGACATTATCGCTGCATGCGCCAGTTTCAATCGCCAGTTGCTTTGATTGCGCTTCCAAGCCCTTTAAGGTCTCTTCACGTGATGCTGGGTCAATCGGTACGATCTTATCGAATTGACCTGATATTTCACCCAATGCAACACCAATCGCATTAGCCACTTCAAAGTGCTCAGGACGAACCACTTGGCTCACACCTTCAAAATGATCTGGGAATAGTGCACTACCGCCACCAACCATAATTACAGGTACACTTGCTGCAGAAGTCTTCATCTTATCGATGCCTTCCTCAACGTCAGTCACCATTTGTTGATACACCTGACTTGCTTGCTCGCTCGAGATACCAATCTCATCACTCAGTTGATGTTCTGCCTGCCACTGCATTTGTCCTGTTTTGAGTGCAATATCGGTGAGCGTAAGTTCATCACCACCAAAGCTACGCGCCGTTTGCGTCAAGGTATGGCCAACACTTTCTGGGCCTAGCTCTATACGCTGCTGTTCAAAGCGAACCTTGGTACCACCACCAATGGCTAACGCCAAAATATCAGGCATACGGAAGTTGGTTCTCACTTCACCGATTTCTACTGCTAAGCTCGATTCTCTTGGGTAGCCGTGAGTCAGTACGCCGATATCAGACGTAGTGCCGCCCACATCGACCACAATCGCGTCTTTTAACTTAGTTAAGTGACTCGCTCCACGAATCGAGTTTGTTGGCCCACAAGCCACGGTAAGAATCGGGTACATCAATGCGAACTGCTGTGACATCAGTGTTCCGTCGTTCTGACCGAAATAAGGCGTGGTGTGGATTTCATGATTGATGAGTGCACTGCAAAAGCCGTCAACGAATCGTTTTGCTGTACCTTGCAGAGCCGCATTGAGGATAGTGGCGTTCTCACGCTCTAAAAGCCCTAAACTGCCGACTTTATGGGATAACGATAGGTTCACGCCCGGAAGTTCTTGTTGAATCCACTCTGCTGCTTGAAGCTCTTGGTCGCCGTTGACGGGAGAGAACACACCGCAGATAGCAATGGAATCTACATGGCCTTTCATTTTCTGGCAAAGCTCGCGGATCTCAGACTCTTGAATATCGGCAATTAACTGGCCGTCGTATTCATAGCCGCCGTGCGCTTGGTAGAAGTGCTGACCAAGCAGGTTTTGCCACGCTTTGCTCCAACCACAGAGTGGCGGGACGCTATCACCACTGGGAAGCGCTAAGCGAATCATGCCGACTCTGTCTAAGCCTTTTCGTTCAACAATTGCGTTGGTGCATTGAGTGGTGCCAAGCATCGCGTGTTTCACTTGCTGACCATCAATGCTTGCTTGGTTTAATAGCGCAGAAATCGCGTTGTCGATCCCTGTTGAAATATCATGTGTGGTTGCGGTTTTTACTTTGGCAATCACATTTAAGTCTGCGTCGAGCAGCACACCGTCGGTATTGGTGCCACCTACGTCAATGCCCAAACGGCAGTAATCAAGCGTAATGTTTGTCATGCGACTACCTCTTCAATGCAGACTTTAGTTGTTCAATGGTTTGATACTCGACGGTGTAGCCAAAGTAACCCGGGCCCGCGACTTCAATACCTTTGTCAGTGCGCCATTTGGGGTCGCAAGGGTAGGCGATAAGGTCGATGCGCTGCCCGTAACGAAGTTGTTCGGTTGTGATTGGCTTGCCGGTTTCATGATCCAAGATCGAAATAAGATCCGGTGTTGATGCCAGCAGGTTATCTTGGCTCATGTCTGCGCGGCTTGTACCTTTGTGCGCGAGAAGTAATTCGTTTTGGAACTGCACAAACACGTTATCGACGCCGGTATCTTCAAACTGAGCCAGCTTTTCAATCACGACACCACCTGTTGCAAAACCACCATCGGTTTCACGTTGAATATCAACAATCTTGCCACTGATGATGGTATGGCCGCCGACAATGTCTAATACGGCCTGTGTGCCACTTTTATTGTTGTCGTTCGCCAGTCTAATCGCTTCACCAATCTTCATTGCTTGGGTCAGTGTTGCAGGCAGTGCGCTGCGTTTTAGGTTCTTACCGTTCATTGGGTAATCGCACATTGCTGCAGAGCCGCCCATCTGCTCGGTAATTGGCCTCGCAAACTTTTCAGACCAAATACCGTCAATTGGGTAAAGCGTGACCACATTGCCCCGCTCATCGGCCAATGTGTTTGGGGCAGAAGGGAGACCATCAAGAAAAAAGGTCACCATTTGAGCTTCTGGGAACGCACGTCCCATCGCATCACAATCGATCACAGGAATGTTCTTTTGCGCTGCAACGAGAATTGGAATCAATGAATTGAAGCCGCCTACTTCGATAGGAAACGTTGCCGCTACTTCAGTGCCGAGCGCTTTTTCCATCGCTTCGAAAGCAATCAACATTTGATCTTTCGAATTGAGTTTCTCTACTGCGACTGTTGGTGCGCCAATCATTGAAGAGGGCACTGTCATCCAATCGTCTTGCACGTCTTCTAAAGGAATCATGCGTACAGGGTGCTTTGCCGTTGCAATGGCTACTTTCGCCATCAAGGCACCGCTGTATGGGTCACCGCCGCCGCCAGTACCTAATACCGTCGCACCCAGCGCGATATCATCAATCATTTGTTCAGTAATAATCACAACTACTATTCCTTATCACTTGAAGGAGAAAGCTTCATTAGGGCGAGGTAAATCACACCAGCGGCAAGAATGCCGTCTAACGCCGAGATGCTGGTGAACGAAAACAGGTTGAAAAACTCTGGTGCAGTACAAGCGCTGAATGCAGTACCAAATGCCCAAGAAGCCAAGCCTTTAAACATCCAAGCTGGAACTTGTTGGATGTTCTCAAAGCTCATTTTTGTCGAATCTAAAACATAATATTGAACGATGTAGACACCCGCAGCAGGCGCAATGGTTACGCTGAGTAGCATTAAGAAGTCGGTAAACTTGTTCACCATGCCGAGTTGAGCGATACCAATGCCGACGATGGTCATGATCACAACCAGAACAGGGCGCGGAATCTTAGGTAGAACCATCGACATGCATAAGCCGCCAGAGGTTAGGTTGCTACTGTTGGTGGTCCATTGTGCGAATACCAGTACTATAATGGCCGCCATGCCTAAACCTAGGGTGAAGAAGACTTCGACTAGGTCGTCGGTGCCGGTCATTTTGGTCAAGATCAATGCGATAAGAATGATGGCACTGTTGCCGACGAGGAAACCGATACCCGCTCCTAAAATCGCATCACGGCGTGTTTTGGCGTAGCGAGCAATATCAGGTGCAGCAACCGCAGCTAGAATCCAGATAGACATAACAAAAGAGATGGCTTGGCCAAGCGTCAAAGGATCTTCAATCGATGGCGCTGCGCCACCTTGATAATCAGCAGCCATAAACAAACCGATGGTAATCAACGTCACCATCAATGGAACAGAATAGGTACTGAGTTTGCCTAAAGCACGAACGCCATAGATAGCCGTCATCATCATTAACACACTGCCGCCAATAAGAGCGGTGAGGTGTGAAATTATGATGTCGTATTTCGCCAGTGCATCGACCATGATGAAAGCGAAGAAATCAGCCTGGAATGCGAACCAGCCGACTAATGAGATGCCGTTGATGAAGCCAAGAATTTTACCGCCGTTACGGCCAAATACCGCGCTGCTCACCAGCGGGGTAGACACGCCAGCTTGAAAGCCAATGTTGGCACACAGCATCGCGATGATCGCCAATAAGCCTGAACCAATAAACGTGGCAAGCAGTGCGTCTTCAAAACCAATACCGCTGCTTAGAATCGAGCCGAGAAACAGTCCCGAAATGTCGATGCCGATTGCCAACCAAATAAGGCTGATGACCCACCAAGATCGTTTGGCCTTCTCGGGAACGGGTTCCAACTCGAAGTCATCTATCTTTTTGTGGCTGTGTGTTGCTTCGGGTTTATTCACGTAAGCTTCTGCCGCCATAGTGCCATCCATGCATTGTTATTCCATAAGTGTGAATAAAGCATACTGATGTATTTATTGTTAATAAATGAATATAATCAGATGTAAACATAACAAAAAACAAATGTGAGTGGCAAAGTGAATCCAAACAATAAGTTAGATAAAAGAGACCTACGTAGATTAGAGCTTTTTTGTGAAATTGTTGAACAAGGAGGCATCAATCAGGCGGTCGCAAGCACTGGGATTAGTCAACCAGTGCTGAGTAATCAGCTTATTGCCTTGGAAAAAAGCTTAGAATTAACATTATGCCAACGTGGTCGACGTGGTTTTAAGCTGACTCATGAAGGTGAGCAAGTGTATAAATATGCGAACCAACTAAAATCGACCTTAACCGACTTCGCTTATAAGTTACGAGGTGTACAGACGGAACTCTCTGGGCATGTGCGAATTGGATGTTTGGATAACACCGTCACTTTGCCTTATAACCCACTTCCCAAAGCGATCGAGACGTTTTACCAACGCAGTAACAGTGTTGAGGTGAGTGTTGATGTCGGGGATTTCACCCAGTTGAATGAGAAGTTAGCAAAGAACCAGATTGATATGATGATAGTGGTTCTAGGGTCACATCAAAAATCAGCGTTTCAACATAAATACCCACTGTTTGAAGAGCACAGTTATCTGTATGCGCGTAAGGATCTGGCTGAGAAGATCATGGACAAGGATTTCTCATTGGATGGCTGTCGTATCAACATGGGCGGCTATGCCAAAGATGAGATGTTCCGATTACTGAATATTGAGCAGTACGATTCCGTAAAGCCTTTTGATGGCTGGCATGTCGAGTCGGGTGTAATTTTAACCTTGGCGGGCACACACCTGAGTTTTTTACCGTCTCATTTAATCGACCGTGGCCATTATGACCAAGCCTTGATTCCGCTTCAGCCCGAGAAGTGGAGCCTTAAGAGTCAGTTTTATGTGGTGTTGAAGCAACCTGTAGATTCCCTTTCCCCCGCCGCGCGTGCGTTTTTTGATGAGCTACACCAACCGGAAGCATCGGATTCAATCTAGAGAGCTTTTCGCTTCTCAAGAGCACTTCTCGCTTCTCAATAGCACCTAAGATACTTTTCCCCATATACAAAAAATCCTCGGCCAAGACAGAGGATTTTTGCTTTTATGCTTTATGAGTGAAAACTAACGGTTCTCGAAGCGGTTGTAATCCAACAAGCCGAACTCGATCGGTTGATCTTGTTGATACCAACGATGTACACGATCACTGAACGGCCAGAACTCGTTAGAACTGCGTCGTACCGCAAACTTATCTAGCAGCGCCACGTAGTCTTCTTCTGTGCTTAAGTTTTGCAGCGTTTTAACCAGAGTAGGAATCTCGCTCTCGGTTAATGATAGGTAAGCCGCAGGGTAGCTACCGACAACGCCTCGTACGAGGGTAAGGTCATCATTGGCGTAATCACGGTTACCTTCTTCATTAAACAAGCTAGAAATGTTGCTGTGCGCGTTATTGTGAATCATGGTGAACAGTTGCTCTTCGCCGTTTTCGCCTTCAATCATGATCATCACTAATTGAGGCACATGACGCAGGCCTTCGCCCTTTATCAAATTCACTTGGTTAAGCAGTGCTTCATTCTTCCTACCAAAACCTGTTTCAACAATCTCAAAGCGATTATCGAGAACAGGTGCGAGCTTATCTTTGATCATATCAAGCAGTTCGTGTTTCGGATCCGCCGTTTTGTAAACCACGCTGGTCGGCTGATCAAAAGGTGCAATGTTTCGCTGCAAATAGTCACTCAGTTGTGCGCTTTGGTTCTGGTACCAACTAGAGTGTTCAATGTGACGAACGTCTTTAGGAAGAAGGCTTAAGAAGTTACTCTCACCTTCAAGACGCAAGAAGTCCATGAACATGCGTGTAATCAGCTGGTGGCCAAAGTTGCCGTAAACATCGAAGCCTGCAACGAGAAGATAATGAATACGCTCTAGAAGAGCATAATCAAGAATCCACGCAGTCTTAGGTTGCGTGCCAACTAACCCTTGTACAACAGAGGCGCTATCGAAGTGCCTAAATACGGTGAGAGCAGCATTCGGGTTGATGCCATCGCCATCCCAAATGATGCCAGTGTCTAGGTGGACGCCACTCTCGAACCATTGGTTAGTGAAGTCTGATTTCGCGTTTAGGTATTGCGCTTGTTGCTTTGCGTATCTTACCCAGTTGGTCACAGGTACGGTGTTACTTTTTAGTTCGCTAGGTAGCTTTAAATTTTTCTTTTGACTTGCGTAGAAGGCGTTGATTTCCGGAACATCGGCTTTCTCTGGGTCGATGAAGAAAACCCAAAAACGGTCGTTAATTACGTTCAAGGCAAGTTGACCACGACACACAGGTCCTTTGATATAGGCCATGATGGTGTTTTGCGCGTTATCTAACATGAAGTTGAAGCGCGAGTTTACTGGCAGTGCTTCAAACGAAGTCATTGGGTTAGCTGAAACATCGATGTCGTAACTAGGTAGTTGTTTTACTTCGTAATTTACGTCGACAAACCAGGTATTCCACTTTTGTAGACGCTCTTTATTAAGTGCGAAAGGCATGTGCGTTTTGTCGACGATAGTGCCTTGTTCTGGAATCAGACGGTAGTAAACACGGTCTACTTTTGGATCGTCATAAGGGCGACGAGTCGTGATGCGCTGTACCGCTTCACCTGGTGGTGTTGCAGAGCGAACAACAGTGAAGAAGCGTGTTGGCTGAGCTAAATCAGAAAAATAGACATGAGATAAAAACAGGTGCTCGTAGATGTAACGTGCTGAAAGTTGACTCTTATTGTCACTCTTGTTTAAAAAGCTTTCGTAGACATTAACGAGCTCTTGTTCTGCATCAGTCAATGGAATGTGGTCGTTCATTAACGCGCCATTTTCCAACCAACTCATTAAAGTCGCGTATTCGGTTTTGTCTAAGTTTGGCATCCCATAAGGCATTCCCCAAGTTGGGTAATCTCTCTCGTATTGAGCGTATTCTTCAATGGTTGGGCACTGTTGGTCGCGGTCGATTGAAAAGTCGAAACCTTCAAGCTGGGTTTGATCGGGCAGAGGGTGATTCTCTTTCTGGATCAACATACGAGAAACAAGACCAGCATCGAGGTTAGCCGTTGAGTTCTGCATACGCTCATTGAGGACAGGATGAAAATCCGCATCGCGCCACTCTTGCGTGGTTAAAGCATCTTCAAACAAGCGAGTAGGGGCTGATGCCGTTAAGCGGGTGCCTTGATAAACGAGTGCTTTGCTCGCACCTCGGTCTATACCTTCCACTGAAGACATTTTGAGTTGGCAAGGGGCATCATAACAAGCGTGGCAAACCACGCATCGGTTATCAATGATGGGCTTTATTTCGTCAATGAAGTGCTGTGCTTGAGCCGAAAGAATAGGTGCTTGGCGATCGCGTACTTGTTGTTCACCAAACAGTTCGTCGAAGTTTAAACCCGCGTAGACGGCACAACCTGAGAAGACGCTAACAAAAGCTAAAATGAAGAGTTTTTTTAAATTCATACGTATTTAAATATTAGGCATTTTCTATAATTATATCGAAAATGATTGAAAATGCTCATGTTCTAACAATTTTG
>NZ_JBFRTQ010000097.1:0-1107 GCF_041474195.1 Vibrio sp. 10N.222.52.C3
ATTGAGATATTCATAACATTTAGCTATATATTTGGGCCATTAGTCAGAACTTTTTGATAGATCTCACAGAAATCTGACTCAATAATAAATACCATATTTGTCATACATTAATTTAATACCATGTAAGGTATTGGTTTGTGAGCCACGGGTACATTGGATGTATCCAGAATAAAAAAATAATAGTGAGACAAAGGTATGAATTCTGTTACAAAAATTTCTGCAGCTGTTGCATGTACTCTTTTAGCGGGCACAGCTACTGGTGCATCTCTTGATTATCGTTACGAGTATCGTGCTGCGACGGATTATACAAAAACAAATGGCGACACGGCTCACGTAGACGCTCGCCATCAACACCGAGTGAAGCTAGGTGAAAGCTTTAAACTGTCAGATAAGTGGAAGCACTCAACGGGCCTTGAAGTTAAATTCCATACTGACGATTCTTACTACGACGCAGATTCTGGCGAAGTTAAATCAGCAAACAGTAGAAGCTTCTATGACGGCAATTGGTATATTTACGGTATGGAAGTAGAAAATACAGCAACTTACAAAGTCGATAACAACTGGTATCTACAAGTTGGTATGCCGATCGCTTGGGACTGGGATGAGCCGAACTACAACGGCGGTGACTGGAAGATGAAAAAAGTCACTTACAAACCTCAATTCCGTGTTGGTTATAATGCGGATATGGGATTAACGACTGCCATTCGTTACCGTCACGAGTATGCTGATTTCCGCAACCACACTCAATTTGGTGACAAAGATTCAGAGACTGGTGAGCGTTTAGAGTCAGCACAGAAATCAAAAGTCACACTAACGGGTTCTTACAAAATTCAATCTCTACCTAAACTTGGCCTTTCTTACGAAGCTAACTATGTAAAATCGCTAGATAACGTACTTCTATATAATAGTGATGATTGGGAGTGGGACGCAGGTTTAAAAGTAAACTACAAGTTTGGTTCATGGAAACCTTTTGCAGAAATCTGGTCATCTGATATCAGCTCGTCTTCTAAAGATCGTGAAGCTAAATACCGCGTTGGTGTTGCTTACTCATTCTAATAATAAAATAGCCCTCTCCTCTTGTAATTTATTTGGGCATATTTTAATTAC
>NZ_JBFRTQ010000098.1:0-14637 GCF_041474195.1 Vibrio sp. 10N.222.52.C3
ATCTAATTCTTATTTTTATCCATTAACCGAATTTTATTGATAATTTATGTATTTGAAAATAAATAGCCATTTAAGTCGCCGTACCCTTTCCTTTGGCCTTTTGATGGTTTTTTTGATCGTTTCAACAGCCATATCGCTAAGCTACAATCATTCAAATACTGATAAAAAACAGGCACCTAAAATAGCCAAGCCCAAAAGCATTCATATTCCAACCCCAGCTCCGACATCTGAAATGGTTTCAGGGGTTGTGAAATACTCTTTTGTCAGTTCTATACTATCCTCTGGTTTGACGAACAATGAATTAAAATCACTATTGAGTCTATTAGGTGATAATTTTGACATTATTAAATCAGTTAACAACGGTGATAAGTTTTCAATAAAAACCCAACATGATGGTACAAAAACAGAATATGTCAGTGCTTTTTACTATTTAGGTAGTGATATAGAATTTTTTGCTATGAGAGGGGCGGATGATAATATCTATAACGAAAATGGATATAAAATAAACAATGACTATGTATTCCCTCTTGCTAAGCATTATCGAGTGAGTTCATCATTCGATTTAAACAGGAAACACCCTATAACGAATCGAATTGCACCTCATTTTGGAACGGATTACGCGACACCTATTGGCACAGAGATTCATTCGTTGTCCAACGGTGTCGTTTTGAAGTCTCGATATAACCGTTTCGCAGGTAACTACTTAACCATAAAACACACTGATGGAAACTATGCGCGCTACCTTCATCTTTCAGAAAGACATGTCTTAGCTGGGGAATACATCACTAAAGGTCAGATAATCGGTCTTACTGGGAATTCAGGCCGAACAACTGGACCTCACTTGCATTTAGAGCTTTCGGTTGCTGGAGTACCAGTTAACTTCGAACAATATATCAATACAGACAGAAGTTATAACAACCAATTCATTTATATCGCTCAAGCAGAACGTAAACAGTTGATGAAAAATCTCGTTCAATCAAATCAACCACAGACATAACCCCATAGGATTATGTCTCCAGTCGGATCTTCGAGATAAAACACTCAATGCAATAGTATTTTATCTTTCAACAATTGGCGACACACAAAAACTTACTTTTCGCCGAATCCATTTCAAATCATCAACTGTTAAATCAAATGCCTGCTAGATGGATTACAGCATTTGAAATCTCTACGTATGCGCCCCTTACAATCGCTCACTGCAATAATATTGCCTGTAAGGACTTTCACTCTGATTAATCTAGGGCAACATAGCGCTTTACACGCCCTAACGAACCCTTACAATGTGCAGCAAATATATTTATCAAGGTTTATCTCTATGTCTATTCAATGGTTTCCGGGTCACATGCATAAAGCCCGCAAAGAAATCGAAGAAGTTATCCCACAAGTTGATGTGATCATCGAAGTACTGGACGCTCGTATCCCGTTCAGTAGTGAAAACCCAATGATCTCTTCACTGCGCGGCGATAAGCCTTGTGTAAAAGTGCTGAACAAGCGTGACCTTGCAGATCCTGAACTGACTCAACGTTGGATTGAGCACTTCGAGAAGGAGCAAGGCGTTAAAGCGATTGCGATTACGACTAGCGTAAAAGAAGAAGTTAACCACGTTATGGAGCTGGTACGTAAACTGGCACCGCACCGTGAACAGATGGGCAAAAACATTCGTACAATGATCATGGGCATCCCGAACGTGGGTAAATCGACCATCATCAACTGCTTGGCTGGACGTACGATTGCGGTTACTGGTAACCAACCTGCGGTAACTCGTCGCCAACAACGTATCAATCTGCAAAATGGCGTGATCCTTTCAGATACTCCAGGAATCCTTTGGCCTAAAGTAGAAAACCCACACAGTGGCTTCCGCTTGGCTGCAACAGGTGCTGTAAAAGATACAGCAATGGAATACGATGAAGTGGCATTTTACACAGTAGAGTACCTAGCAAAACAGTACCCTAACCTTTTGCAAGAGCGCTACCAAATTGAAGAGCTGCCTGAGTCTGACATCGAACTGATGGAAGCGATTGGCCGTAAGCGTGGTGCACTTCGTGCCGGTGGTCATATCGACATTCACAAATGTTCAGAAATCCTGCTTCACGAATTGCGTAATGGCACTTTAGGTAAGGTAACGCTTGAGTTGCCAGAAATGATCACACAAGAGCTGATCGAAGTTGAAGAAGCGGCTGCGCTGAAAGCGGAACAACAGATTAAGAAAAAAGAAGAGCGTCGTAAGCGTTACCTGAAGAACAAGCGTTAATCGCGATTAGTTTTTATAATCTGCTTTAATTTCTGTTTACCACTCTTACACCAGCCTCTAGATATTCACGCTCTATCGATAATAGAGCGTGAATATTGCCCGCTACCGTTTGTTGATCTAGCTAACATACTGACAAATCTATAGAAATGGTCGTTTACAATCCCAAAGACTGTGACATACTACGCAAATTATTGTGTATCAATCTCGGCTAATTTCTCAATGCGCTCTTATTCTGGGTTCAAGAATCAAAGATTTAAAACCTATTTCGATAATGAAATTTATTTGCCGTACATAAATTTCATCTACATCCCTATCTCAATATTCTGTGCTTTTATCGTCACCGACTACATCCACTTTGGTAGCGAGTGCATTACGCCTATCATTTCCCGAGTCATACTTTTTTTATTGATGATGGCCGCCGCCAGATACTGTATTACAAACAAACCCAACGTTTTGGAACTCGTAGAAAGTGCCTTCCTTGTAATTAGCTCACTTTTCTTGGTCTATGTCGGTCGACTAGCCATCGAGCTGAACAACTTCGATTACCAAGGTGGCATCATTTTAGTGATGATCTACATTGGTACGTTTTCAAGATTGTCAGCCAGATACAGTATATCTACGCTGTCGTTTATCTTTTTGGCTTATCTCATCGGCCTTGCGCCACTGCTTTATGAAGCGGAGCCAGAGCATGAAATAGAAACAATTTCCGTTTATATCTCGGCTTACATCCTAATCTCAGCGGCCTGTGTTAGACGTGACCTGGAAGTACACAAACGTTTCGCTCAATCCGAGCAACTCCGCAAACAAGCGATTCAGCTTCGCAAGCAATCTAATATGTTCGAGGCCCTTTCCTATCAAGACGCACTAACGGGCTGCTACAACCGCCTTTATCTTCATCAGGTGATAGAACCGAGCATAGACCGTCAGCGATCCATTACATCGCTCATGATAGATATTGATCATTTCAAATCGATTAACGACACCTACGGCCATCAAATGGGTGACATGGTGATTAAAGAACTGGCCGATGAGATTCAAAAACGACTACCGACTAGCAGTAACTGCTTTCGATACGGCGGTGAAGAGTTTTTGGTGCTGGTCCAAGGAGAAACCGAGGCTTCAATTGAATCGCTGGTTAATGCCCTTTTAGAATCCCCTACTCGCCTTAGATTAGAAGTAACAATTTCAATCGGTGTGAAACATGCCCCTCAAGCCCTTGGTTCTGTCGAGCAGCTTATCGACGACGCTGACCAAGCACTCTACATTTCGAAAAAAGGCGGTAGGAATAAGATCACATGGTGTGATTAATCGCCCAATATTTCACGCATCTTTGCGAATCATTAAAACGACCACTAATTCAATCAAAAAAGCCCCGAGCAACTTAATACTCGGGGCTTTTGTCTTTGTTCTTCTGCTTTAAAATAGCTTCGTTAAGAACCTGCTACTCAGCAAAAAAACAGTATTCAACAAGAATCGACTAAGAATACACAACGCTCGCTGTTTTCTGTTCAAGTTCAACGGGAGAGCTCCAAGAAATCACTTTTTCATTCACTTGGCTGCCACATGGTGCGTTCCAAACTTGCTCTAGTTCTTCTTTGCCACCAATCGCCTGATAAAAAGCAATCGCTTGGTGGTTCTCAGACATCACCTCTAGGTAAAGCCCTGAGTCCGAATAGTATTGCTGCAACCACTTCGACAATTCAGACAACAGACGCTTGCCTACACCTCGTCCACGATAATTATTATCTACATGTAACGCATCGATGAACGTACCACGCTCAAAGTTGTGATTACCGAACGCGCAGACAAAACCAACCAGTAAACCGCCTTCCTCAAGCAATAAAACATGTTGGTTGAAAGGAGGATTAATCAAACGAGTCTGCCAAATAACAGATCTGTCCTCCAAAACATCATGTTCTAGGTAATCATCAGCAAGAATGCCACGGTAATATAGCTTCCAGCTATCCGCGTGTAATTGGGCAATCCGCTCATAATCTTTATATTCAGCTACCTTAATTTCCATTTATTAGCCCTTAGTACTTCCATTTATGACTTGCTACTACATTTCACACTACCTTTATACAATATTTAAGCAAAACATACTAATACACGTTTACACTTTCAATATTGACTTACACGTGTACGCTGATATTCTAGCGCACAGATGTAAGCCCAATGGAAATTTGCTAATGAATAGTGCCGACAAACAATCTACAAAAAAGCCGCCATTAATCTGGCTCAATATTTTTGTGTTCTCTTTTAGTATGCTGCTTGCTGTTGTAGCGGCTCCCGTTTATGGCTACTTTTTTGGCTATGGCATGGAGCACTGGATATGGCTAGCAATCTGCTTTACGTTCTGTAACCTTTCAATCACGACAGGTTATCACCGCTTATGGTCACATAAAGCGTTTGAAGCGCATTCAAGCCTAAGATTCCTGTTTGCATTAGGTGGTGCATTTGCCCTGCAGAACAGCGCGCTACACTGGTCTTCTGATCACCGTGTTCACCACAAGCATGTCGATAACAACGACAAAGACCCATACTCTGCAAAACGTGGATTTTGGTACTCACACATTGGCTGGATGATTCGTAATTACAGCACCTCAATGTACGAAAACTACGAAAACTGCCGTGACCTTAAAAAAGATAAGATTGTTATGTGGCAGCACAAGCACTATGTTCTGTTAGCATTACTAATGAATTTCGGTGTTCCTATCGCTTTAGGCGTGATTTACGGTGACGTGATTGGCATGTTGTTAATCGTAGGTGCAGTTCGTTTGGTACTTAACCACCACACAACATTCTTTATTAACTCTCTTGCTCACATCTGGGGTAGCCAACCTTTTACTGACAAAAACACAGCGCGTGATAACGGTGTGTTAGCAGTACTCACTTTCGGCGAAGGCTACCACAACTTCCACCACATCTTTGAGAACGACTACCGTAACGGCATCTACTGGTGGCAATACGATCCAACAAAATGGTTGATTAAGAGTGCTTCGTTGATGGGACTGGCAAGTAAGCTTAAGAAAACCCCTCAAGCTCGTATTGAGAAAGCTGAAGCGTCAATGTTACTTAAACGCACCCAGCAAAAAATCATGCATCGTGCCGACAAGCAACAAATCGCAGAGAAGCTTCAACAAGAGTTTGATGCTCTAGTATCAAACATGAACGAATATTACGAAGTTAAAAAACAGCTACTTGAAAGCAAGCGCGAAGACGTTGTGAAGAAGTACGAACACTCTGTTCTTAAGGTTCGTTATCAGCAAATCAAAATGAATTTCGAACAACAGAAGAAAAATTGGGCAATGACGGTTGAGCAATACGCTTAAGGTAAGACAGTACGCTTAACACCCCAGTAACAACACAGTTTGATTCTTATTCAAAAGCCCTCATATTGCTATGAGGGCTTTTTTTAATAAGCATAACCTACTCGGCTCTGGCCCTATGCTCTCGAGTTTGAATTGTGGATGGTAAGAACCATAGTTATTGGATTTCAGAACTCTTTCTTCATTCTGAATTTATACTTATATTACTTAAACTTACCGAGTTTAAAGCGAAGGAATTGAAAATGAGCAAACTGACTATTATTGCAACGATCGTCTCTAAAGAAGACAAAACTGAGCTTGTAAAAGCTGAGATGATTAAATTGATCGATAAAACCCGTGTTGAAGACGGCTGTATTAACTACGATCTGCACCAAGATAACAGTAACCCTGCTCACTTCGTTTTTCATGAGAACTGGGAGTCTGAAGTTCATCTAGAGAAACACTTAGCGAGCCAACACATCGCTGACTACATGGCTGCGACTGAAGGTTGTATTGAAACCTTTGTGCTTAATAAAATCACGCACATTGCCTAACCAGTCACTCAGTACTAATTCAATAAAAAGCCCTGCTCTGATCGCAGGTTTTGTCTTTTCTACAAGCTTATATCTGCTCATTCTAATAATGAAAAAACCCGCCAGAGTAGCGGGTATGGTCAATAATCATGACTGTCAAAGACAGATAGGTAACAACCATCAATCCAATATTGAGTACCACTTTACAGTGGCACTCTGACATTTCTTTTGCTGATCGCTAGCACGGGGGCACTAGTTAAAAGCACGAGCCAAAATGCCATTCCCTTGATATTGGTAAACACTTGAATTACTACTTACAAAGACCGATTCTCCGGGCTTAAGAGAAACTGACCGCCCTTCTGAAGTGACGGTCGCCTCTCCTTCCACACAGAACAAGATCTCCGCGCTACGTAGATACTGTGACTTGCTCTCATCAGTCGCAGACAAGATATCAAAGCCAAAGTCATCCACTGGAATCGGATAACTCATCTTGCCCTCTTTCAATACAGGCTTAAGGCGGATATCTTCTGGCTTAATCGGCTCAAAGATTGTGTTGTCGATAAGCTCAGGGACATCGATATATTTGGGAGTGAGACCGGCACGCAGCACATTGTCTGAGTTTGCCATAATCTCTAAACCCGTACCTTGAACATAAGCATGTGGGGTTTCTGCGAACAGGAACATCGCTTCACCGGGCGCCAGCTCAACCGTGTTAAGCATTAATGGCGCAAATAAGCCAATATCACCAGGATAATGCTGTTTGAATTCGATGCTGTATTGAAGAGCTTCACGCCCCATGACCGTTTTGGCTGGTCGCGCATGTGCAGCATAAAGCTCATTAAGCGCAGACGCTTTGCGGTCACCTTCAAGAGACATAATGGCGCTAAAGAACGACTTCAAAGAATCACTGTCGGCATTGGCTTTTAGTACATTAAGCTCAATCGCTAACGAAGGAATATCCGCTTCTTCGAACAAGGCAATAATGTCGTCGATTGGACGAAAGCCATTCATCGCTTTGTAGAAGGTCAACGCATAAACCAACTCAGGTTTATGGTTTGGATCTTTGTAGTTGCGATTAGACGCATTCAAAGGGATACCAAGTGCATTCTCACGCTCAAAACCTAATTCTGATTTTCGCTTGTTCGGGTGAACCTGAATCGATAACGGTGTTTCAGCGGCCAACACCTTAAACAAGAAAGGCAATTCACCGAAACGAGCCGCCGTGTATCCGCCTAAGACATCGATTTTGTTTTCATCAATCATGTGAGAAAGCGATTCACCGGTATCGCCTACCTTTGAACAACCATTTGGATGAGCACCCATCCAAATTTCTGCTTGAGGTTCCTGGTTTGGGTTCACAATACCAAACAATTGGTTAATGGAGTCTTTGCTTCCCCATGCGTAGTTTTGAATAACGTTGTCGAGTTTAAATAGAGACATAATTACTTCTCATTAAAAATCTGGCTACCAAGCTTGAGCGTGGCGGCGATATTACGGGCAGTGCGAGTCAGGTTTTGATTCGCTTCTGATAAAACTTGGTCTAAAGACTGAGGTGAACGTACGGTTCCAAATAAGCTAGACATTGAGCCGTAAAGTTTTTCAACGTCTTGCCCCAAAGAGCCCGCAATTCCAATGGTTGGAATACTCAACTTTTGAGCTCGCTGAGCGATGCCGAAAGGTGTTTTACCTTGCAGGGTTTGGTTGTCCATCTGCCCCTCTCCGGTCACGACCAGTGAAGCACCTTCAAGAACCTTATCTGCATCCAAGGCATCTAATACCATCTCAATACCCGCTTTAATTTGGATATTGAATGCAAGACTTAACCCCAGAGGTGTACCACCAGCAGCACCAAATCCAGCTGTGTCGCGATGATTAGTACCCGTATGTGCTTGAGCGATATCGGCAAAGTGCCCGATCGCAGTATCAAGTTGTTCAACTTGAGCTTTTGATGCGCCTTTTTGCGGACCAAACACAGTACTGGCTCCGCTTTCGCCACATAATGGATTATTCACATCACACGCGACCACGAACGTCACTTCTTTGCATCTAGGGTGCAGTCCTTCAAGATCGATGCTTGCTAACCGGCTTAATTCGGCGCCGCCACCAGATAGCTCGTTGCCTTGCTTGTCTAATAACTTGCCTCCCAACGCTTGTAAGATGCCAGCACCTGCATCATTGGTTGCGCTGCCGCCCAAACCAATAATGATTTGTTCAACACCTTGATCTAGTGCATCTTTGATCAATAGCCCAGTACCAAACGAAGATGCGGTTAACGGTGCTCTTTCTTCTACGGTTAATAGGTCTAAACCCGATGCTTGAGCAAATTCCACCAAGGCAGTTTTTACGTTGGCGCCATCAACAGTCTGTTCCAACGAAGCCCAATAAGCCGTACATTCACGCCCGATTGGATCCGTCGTGTGCAGCCGTTGCTTCTTACCATTGAGCGCCTCTAGCAACACGTCTACCGTGCCTTCTCCGCCATCGGCGAGTGGCATTTTCACAAACTCTGCGTAAGGGAAAACATCGGCAAATCCACGCTCAATGCAAGACGCAACTTGATGAGCGTCGAGTGATTCTTTAAATGAATCAGGGGCAATTACAATTTTCATTGTCGTTCACCATTCCCGCCCACCAAGGTGAGCGGGTTATCGAAATTAGAATTTGATTTGGAATGTTTTTGCTTGGCAAGGTGCTATCTGGCCGAACTCTTCAGATGCTAC
The DNA here is from genome assembly GCF_041474195.1 of Vibrio sp. 10N.222.52.C3. Taxonomy (NCBI): domain Bacteria; kingdom Pseudomonadati; phylum Pseudomonadota; class Gammaproteobacteria; order Vibrionales; family Vibrionaceae; genus Vibrio; species Vibrio sp. 10N.222.52.C3. Next base: position 8,813 of record NZ_JBFRTQ010000098.1, read on the forward strand.
ATCACCTTCGCGTACGCGCTCGTCCATGCTTGTCTCTTTCCAGCTTGAAACCGCTTGAGTAAAAGAGATTGAATCCGATACTGAACCCGATTCTGCCGGGTTGTAGACACGCATGATCAGTGCATCTTCGTCTTCCGCTTTCTTCAGCACACTCAACACCGCGCCTGATTGTTGCTTAGACAGAAGGCTAAAACTCATAGGTAGGTTCTGCTCACCCACGTTGAGCTTCATCGCGTTGTAAGGGATCTTGTTGTAGCATTCGATTAGAGTGACATTGTCACGTGCTTGCGCCATGATGTTCGCGTCAATATGGTTACCAGAGAAGCCACACAGTGTGAATTCACACACTAATTTGCCGCGCACTTGTGAATCTGGGGTCGGGATCTTGATACCAGAAGGACGCCCCGGACGAAGCAATAGCTCTTCTTTACCCAACACGCCAATACCACGGAATAGTGTCAGTGCGAAGGTATCTCTATTTTCGTCACCTTTAGATGCAATCACTTCAAATTCACGCAGACCATTCGACATAATAGCCATACCCGCTTTGCCGTTTTCTAGCGCAGCAAAGTTCATTAACTGATACACAGGAACCGGTGCTTCTTTCCACTTCTCTTCTTCCCAAACCGCCATTGCAGGGTCATTGGTTGGTCGAGTAATACAACCGAACTGGTTATCTGCTACCACAGTTTCAGAAATAAATGGCGTAGGTACTAATACACGTACACGGTGGTCGTCGGCTTGGTTGTCCAATTCCATACGGACTTCGATGCGGCGAGAACCTTGCTTCAATACCACTTGGCATTGCGCTTCAACGAATCCATTTTGACCCGTGCGTTCTTCACGCTCTGTAAGGTTTGCTGGCACGTTCATGCGGAAAGCGATGTTTGCTACCGATTGGAAACCTTGGTGGTCAATTGATGTTTCTACCGGGAATTCATCAGAGTACAACAGCCACTCTTGACGAGATGGAGAGTAATCGTACTCATCGCCGTCATCAGAACCATCTTCTAAACGAAGTGCTTGGTCGAATACTTGCTCTGTCTCTTTATCGAAAATAGTCAGAGTACCGTTGTCGTTTACATTAATTCGGTAGTATTCGTTCTCTAGCAAGTAGTCTTTCTGCTCTGCGACTTTAACTGCGCCCTTCTCATTACCTTGGATGTGTAACGTGGTGAAACCCATCGCTGGTACAGTGCGTTTGATTTGAATATCAAACTCCATGAAAGGGTCGTAGTTGCCGTAGTGAACGATTTGACGGTCTACTTTACCTGGGTCGATTTGGCGCTTGTCTTGGATGAAGTATTCAACTGGGTTTTCGTTTTCATCAAAGATAGAAAATTCTTGAGCACGGATAGTGATGGTTGTGTTCACCACTTCTTCACGCTCATACGGAGAAAGATTAAACATCGCCAGTTTGTCGCAACCTTCGCGATCCGGCATATGGTCAACAATCTTACGCTTGTAGAAGTGAATCAGGTTGGTCGCCATGTCGTCAGCAAGGATGTAACGGTTTAAGATTTCAGCGTGTACCTTGTCTGAACAACAGCAACCAATAGAGTCATGAGCGTGGTTCTTCATGCTCTCTTTCCACATTTTCTCAATCAAACCTTGGTGGTATTCAAAACCTAATGTCCAAGCGATAGACGCTAGCGGTTCTAAGATGTTTACAATCTTGTTTTCGATTTCTGCGTGGATCAGTTTGATGTCCATACGCGTAGAAGAGATCGTACGGTGAACACGCATGTATTTACCGTCGTTGAACTCGCCTTTGATTGTGTCGAGTTGGTCGCGCGCCGCTTCTACTTTCTCGAACACTTCTTCGTAACGGCTCATTGAGAATTCACGATCTGGGTAGATTTCGCGAAGCTTGTCCATTACTTCAAAGATGTCTTTTTGAATCGGCATTTGGTCGTGGCCGTTCGGTAGCAAGATATCTTTAGTCACCGATGGCTTTTCTAGCACTGGGAAGTACTTATCTAAACGAGCACGCAAGCCTTCTTCGTCTTGTGGAAGGTATTTACCAATCGCGTAACCCAGCGGAAGCACTTGTGCCGTTACTTCACTGCCGTCATTAGACTGCCATAAGAATTCTGTTTTGTTGGTGCCATGACGCTCTGAACAACCACGCCAGAACATTGCACGCGTGATGTCGAAGCCGTTGTAGATCATTGGCAGCTGTGAGCTCATGCTGAATGAATCTGGTAGGTAACCAATCTTCATTGCATCGCCAAACTTCATACAGTCACGAATACCATACATCATGTTGCGTACAATTGACTCACCAGAAACTTGCATTGTGTCGGTTTGAGAATACCAAGGGCCAATAATTAACTTGCCCGCTTCAACCAATGCTTTTACGCGCTCTGTGTTTTCTGGTTTGATTGCGAAGTAGTCTTCTAAAACGGCGGTTTGACCATCTAGAACGTAGTATTTGTATTCTGGATCGCTCTCCAGACGGTTCATGATTTCTTCCATGTTGTTCACAAGAAGAATACGAGACTCTTCTGTTGTGAAATACCATTCACGATCCCAGTGCATGTGAGGAGTAATATGTACGCGTGATGTAGTCATAATCATTTACCTAAATGTGTCGCTTCGAGTAAAACTAAAGTTCGAACCCAAATACGACTAAATTAAATTTTTTCAAGGGGTTAAAATTGGCTGCCACTAAATTTAGGGTGCAGAAAACCACGCCCAGAATCTGTGTGAATAAAACCGTTAGGAGCACAGGTATTTAGGGCAGCCAGTTGTTTGTTATTTTTTATATATTGATTTCGCAGTGAGTTAGGAGCTAACTCAAAATTCAGTTAGTTCTGTGTTGCAGTACTTGCTTCAAATTTACCCTTTTTTACCGCGTGACCACGCCACATCAGAAGAGTAATGGTTGAAATCACTGTGCCGACAATCGCAGCACCGAACCAGATTGCAGCAGCAGAGAATGCGCCTAAACCAGAATCGTGTAACAAGAAAATAGAGAAGATACCTGCGCCCGGAGTGGATAGACCAATACCTGCCGCACCCACCATTGCACCTGTTACTACAGAGCCTAGTAAGAATGAGCCGATTACACGGATTGGATCTTCAATCGCCATTGGGATTGCACCTTCAGTAATACCCGCAAGACCAAGTAGCCATGTAGATTTACCGGTTTCAATCTCAAAGTCTTTGAATAAGCGTGGAGCAATCATGGTAGAAGCCGTTACCGTGAACGCCGATACCATTTTTACTGAGCCAAAGATTGCGTAAGGACCATAAACACCGTTTGCCATTGCACCTAAACAGAATGCGTAAGCAGCTTTGTTTACCGGACCACCTAGGTCGAATGATACAAACAGACCTAAAATTGCACCCAATAACAACGCATTGGTGCCTGACATACCGTTCAACAAGTCCGTTAAACCTTGGTTTAAGAACGCTACAGGTTTACCGATAACAAACAGCATCAAGCTACCCGCTACCAAAGTACCAATCACAGGGTAAAGGTAGAAAGTAAGGAAACCGTTAAATGCAGGGCCTAAGCGAACATGCTCTTTTACCCAACGCATTACGTAACCAGCAATCAAACCACCAACAACACCGCCTAGGAAACCAGAACCAATGATGTTTGCGGCAATACCCGCAGCAAAACCAGGACCAAGTGCCGGTTTGTCGGCTAATGAGTATGCTGTGTAAGCTGCCAGTACTGGCACCATTAATGTACCTAATAGGCCGCCACCTAATTTACGATACATCCACAGCCAAGAATCTTTTGTTGCGTAAAGCTCTTGCAGGTCAAAAATTTGTGCGATAAGAACAGCAACCGCAAGAACAGTACCACCAGCAACGATAATAGGAACTGCGTAAGAAATACCAGAAAGCAGCGCTTGTTTAAGCTCAGTTTTCAGTGGCAGTTTTTTCGGTTTGTCATCAGTAGCCACTGTGCGTTCTGCACCGTTACCTTTTTTCGACTCTTCAATCGCTTCATTTAGAATGCGTTCACCGTGTTTAATCGGTTCTGCAACTGGCGTTTCAACACGAGGGATTCCGTTAAAACGATCCACTTCTTTAATCGCGACTTCAGCAGCAAAAACACACGCCATAGCATTGTTTAATTGCTCAGCCGTCAAACGATCTTCAATGCCATTTGCGCCCTGCTTTTCAACATGAACCTTGTAGCCAAGCTTTTTGCCCGCTTTTTCAAGGTATTCTGCAGCCATATAGGTGTGAGCAATGCCTGCAGGGCAAGCAGTAACACATACAATTGTCGGCGCATTTGTATCTAAGTTGTCTTGTTTTTCTTCTTGCTGATTATCGCCATCAAGAAGCGCGAAGATTTCATCAGCGGTTGTTGCTTTTAATACTGCTTCACGAACATCGTCATCAACCAATGTGGTTGTCAGTTCGGTCAGCAGGTGCATGTGGGTAGAACCCGCTTCTGCATTTGGAATGGCAATTAGGAAGATAAGATTCACATCTTCGTCTTCATCTAGGCCTTTCCATTTCATGTCTTCTTTCAATGTTGCAACAGCGAAACCAGCTTCTTTAACCGCGTCAGTCTTGCCGTGCGGTACTGCTAGGCCTTCGCCAAGCGCTGTCGGGCCTTGCTCTTCACGAGCAAATACTGCATCAAGATACTCTTGTTTGTTGTGCAGTTTGCCTTGCTGATTCAGTTGGTCAGCAAGTGCGTAAATCGCTTCTTCTCGACTGCTAAACGTAGTTTGCAGATTTACGAGCGACTTATTCGTTAGAGTAGTAAGTTTCATAACCTTTGTCCCATAGTCACAGATTAGTACGACAGTCGTCCCTGTCGACGAGATGAATAATACAACCTCAAGACATTTAATCCGTGATCACGATCTCATCAATACATATTTGTATTTAATTTGTATTTAAAACTGTATTGGTAAATCCTTTAAGAAAGCTTGTTATGTATCGTTTAATTTGTATTATATGTACTACAAAACGCCGATACGATGCTCACACTAACCTTTAAAGCAAAGCTTATATAGAGCAAATTTACGTATTTAAGGTACAGGTTGTTAATCAAAGTCTAGTTGTCCTAGCGCACAAATGAGGCAAAAATGGCAAGACTCCCTATGTATCGCCAAATCGCCGATGCAATAAGAGAAAAGATCAGTTCTGGAGAATATAAAGTTGGAGAAGCACTCCCAACGGAAGCGCAATTGCGTGAAGTATTCTCGGTAAGCCGCGTAACGGTTAGGCAAGCACTGAAACTACTGATCGAAAACGATGAGCTTGAAAGCGTTCAAGGCAGCGGCACTTACGTAAAAGAGAACAAGATCAATTACGACATCTACAAACAGTCGAGCTTTCAAGAAAAGTGGGCGCATTTGGATGTGGTTACACACAGTGAAGTTCTGGCCTTCGAAATGAAGCCGTGTTCTTTGGCGATGTCTGAACATTTAGATATCAAAGAAGGCGAATTGGTTTTCTACGTAAAACGTGTTCGTTTCATAGACAACAATCCAATCACGGTTGAAGAAACTTGGTTACCTGTTGCTCTATTCCCAGATCTCACCTATCAAGTGATGCAGACATCAAAATACGACTTTATTGAGAACACCAAAGGCATGGTGATTGATCGAAGTGAGCAGGAATTGGTACCGATTCTTCCGCCTGAAGACGTTGCTAAACAGTTAGGTATTGACCCAGCTCAGCCTATCATTGAAAAACGTACTCGCGGTTACCTCGCCAATAACACGGTGTTTGAATACAGCCGTAACTACTTCACGTCTAACGATTACCGATTTACTTTGGTCGCAAGACGCCAGAGATAATGCTCATCAGCAAGTTTCGATAGTAGCAAATCGAGTAGGAGGAGG
>NZ_JBFRTQ010000099.1:0-9000 GCF_041474195.1 Vibrio sp. 10N.222.52.C3
CCTCCTCCTACTCGATTGTTTTGAGATTAAGGATATTTTCAATGGCTACTCCACATATTAATGCTGAAATGGGTGATTTCGCTGACGTAGTTTTAATGCCAGGCGACCCGCTACGTGCTAAATACATCGCTGAAACCTTCTTAGAAGAAGTGGTTCAAGTGTGCGACGTTCGCAACATGTTTGGTTACACCGGTACTTACAAAGGTCGTAAGGTTTCGGTAATGGGACACGGTATGGGTATTCCATCTTGTTCTATTTACGCGACTGAGCTGATCAAAGACTTTGGTGTGAAGAAGATCATTCGTGTGGGTAGTTGTGGTGCAGTGAGCGAAGATATCAAAGTGCGTGATGTGGTGATCGGCATGGGCGCATGTACTGACTCTAAAGTGAACCGTATTCGCTTTAAAGATCATGACTTTGCGGCGATTGCGGATTACAAAATGGTGCGCGCGGCAGAAGATGCAGCCAAAGCTCTCGGTATCGGCGTAAAAGTCGGTAACCTGTTCTCGGCTGAGCTGTTCTACACGCCAGATCCAGAGATGTTCGAAGTAATGGACAAATACGGCATTGTTGGCGTAGAGATGGAAGCGGCTGGCATCTATGGTGTATGTGCTGAATACGGCGCAAAAGCTCTAACGATCTGTACTGTTTCTGACCACATCAAGACTGGTGAGCAAACGACATCAGATGAACGTCAAACGACTTTCAACGACATGATGGTTATCGCACTAGACTCAGTGTTGCTTGGTGACCAAGAATAATCTTGATTTGTCTTAGCTTGATAAGTTAACAGATAACAAAAAGCCCCGTTGCTGCCTGAGCGTCGGGGCTTTTTATTGGATTGCTGTACTTATTCTGAGTCTAGTATTTATTGTCAGCCTAGTGTGTTTATGAGCTTACATTTTTCAATAGTAAGTTCTCACCAGACTTAGTTGGTCTTCTGCGAATCAGCATGATGAACAACACGCCACTCACAAACCCCATCAACACCATACCGATCATGTAGCGATCACTTTTGCGGTAGTGGTGATCAGAAATCGCCGTCATCTTACCGGTTTCAAAAGTCACTCGAATAAAGCCGATGATCGTTTTCTCTGGAGAATAAATAGGTTCAACTAACTGTTGTCTGCCGATACTTGCTGTTGAAAGTGGTGTATCTAAGCCAAGAACCTCACGTACCGAGAGGGCTTTTTCGCTCGAAGCCAGTCGAATACCCTCTGCATCATAGATGGTGGTATCGAACACCAGTCGGTCTTGAGATAGCTGGTTAGTCAGATCAAGCAATCGCTCTTGGTCTTGTTGCGTGATCATCTTGCTGGCTGAAAGTGATGCCTGAGAGATAAGCAGCTTGGTAAGAGTTTCCAACTGTTTTGCTTGGATCTTCTCGTTACCTTTACTGATCACGACCGTATTTTTAATCGTTACAACGAACATGGTAGCCAACAAAATGAGGGCTAGCATTCGTAAAGCGTTACGTATTGAGAACAATGATTCATTCATGTTTAACGAAGCCTGAAATAAACAAATGTTATGATTAAGACATATTGAGACTTGCGTTTTCAAATTGCAATAGGTTAACGTTTAGCATAGTTAATTAGGAATCATACACATGGACGCTCAGAAATATCTGCCGATAAAAAGGCATACGACATTATTAACTCGACTCCCCGAGACTCGTTTCGCTTCTCAACTCGCTAAATCCAAGGCCAATTGGATTGTGTTTGGTGAGTACCTATCTCCACAATCTTTCGATGACATCGACTTTTTCACTGGCACTTACAACACCATCCTCGATACGTGGAAGGTTGGGCATTATGAAGTGGCTTTGATGTCAGGCAATCTAACGCCAGCACACGAAGAAATCCTCCAAGCGCTAAAGCTTGATTATGCTTGCCTTAGCGAGGTCCCAGACTTATCTAAGCCAGGTTTGATCGTGATGGATATGGATTCCACAGCGATTCAAATTGAATGCATTGATGAGATTGCCAAGCTAGCTGGAGTGGGAGAGTTAGTCTCTGAAATCACAGAACGAGCGATGCAAGGCGAGCTCGACTTTGAACAGAGCCTGCGCCAACGAGTAGGAGCACTGAAAGGTGCGGATGAGTCGATATTAGAGCAAGTGCGTCAGTCATTGCCATTCATGCCAGACTTGGTCGGGCTGGTGAATACTCTAAATAAGCTTGGCTGGAAAACAGCGATTGCATCAGGAGGTTTTACTTACTTCTCTGACTACCTGAAAGATACCCTTGATCTAGACCATGCTCAATCAAACACGCTTGAGATCGTCAACGGTAAGTTGACGGGTGAAGTCTTAGGCGATGTTGTTTCGGCGCAGACCAAAGCGGATATCTTGGTAGAGTTGGCTGAAGAGTACGAATTGGAACTACATAATACCGTTGCCGTTGGTGATGGTGCCAATGACTTGGTGATGATGGGCTCTGCAGGTTTAGGCATTGCCTACCACGCAAAACCAAAAGTAGAGCAGCAAGCTCAAACTGCTGTTCGTTACGCAGGTTTAGGCGGTGTGCTGTGTATCTTGTCGGGTGTATTGGCTAAGCAACAGAAGATCAGCTGGCAAGCGAAACCTTAGGGGCTCTACCTAAGTGCTATTGGCTATGTATCTTATTTAGCAATAGTGGCTCAGACACAAAAAAAGCAGGCTATCAGCCTGCTTTTTCAATTTTCATGCTTAAGTTAATACGCCACTCGAGGCTAGCGTGTTAGCTCCAATCGAATCAGCACTTCATCGGTAATGTCCTCTATCTCGCCATAACCGATAAACGCCGTCACCTCATTCTCTAGCTTCTTAGCTTGATGCATACTGATGCGTGAAAGCTCTTCTAAATCCGACTGGAATAAACTCGTTAGCGGATTAAAGATAGGTGCCGTGGTGACTCGCAATACATACACATCACCTAAGTGCTGCGCTTTCTTGATGAATAAGATGCGTTCCTTTGCTGAGGCGAAGTCTTTGACCAACTTGGTGTGTACCGACTGGATTTTGTCGCCAAACTTCACTGCAGCAATGTACACGTCATGATGCTTAGGCTCCGCACCTTCAATTCTTTTTAGTGGCTCAGCCAACAGTGAGTTGGTGTGACCCTTGAAGATTGGCTCGAGTGAGAACTTTTGGTTGTGACCAAGTTTAGCAAGTAACGTTAGATGCTTATTCAGTGGGAAATTCACACCAATGATCTTACAGCGCAGCGTTGAACTTGGCTTATCAATGAATATTGGGTTACTGACCATCTTGCTCAACAAAATGTTGTGCAGTGATTCGAGTAGCGAATGTGTTGGCAGTATCTCTTGCTTCTTAATCAGCTTACTTTGGTTTTGATCGATAAGCCCATTAAGGAAAGCGATGGTACGCATTGTCTTGGCGTTCTCGGCAATAACCAACTGCACGTTGCGACCATTCGGACTCACTCGAATTACGTGGTAAGGCACTGTGCTCAGTGGCAGGTTCTTGTCATAGAGCTGCAGTTCATTGAAGTTCACTAATACCGGATCATTAATCTTGAATACCATTGGGTGTTCAAGGCTAATGCTCAGTCCACGCTTCGAAATATCTAAGGTGTGTCCGTTCGCCGCTGTGCCATCTTGTGATGTAAGTTGCAACGGTGACTTAAATTGGTATCTCGGCTCTTTACGACGAGTCTGAGAGTCAAAGTAGATGCTTTGAATATTGCCGACGACAGTACGCGGGTGACGGAAGCGGTTCAATTCACTGCTTGGAATGCGTGGCTTTTCACTCAGAAGATAGTCCGCCGCACTTTCGTGATCGCCAATCTCTTGCAAGATTCCGCAATGCGTCAGTTGAGCTGAGCTTTGAGCCAGCGTATCCGAGTGTTTAGCTAATGCTTGTCGCTCAGTGTCTGAAAGTTCGAAAACCGAGAACTTGAACGCCTTCCAACTTTTACGTTTGCCACCGATGTGCCAGAACAGCTGTCTTTGTTCACGAGAGGCTTCAGGCAGCATCATTGAATAGAACAATGTCTTGTTTTGGTGTTCATGGGTAAAAGAGTAGATAACGTTACTGGTTCCCTTCACTCCTGGTTTCGCCAACAGGTTCATACGTTGCTCGTTGAACAGGGTACCCAGCGCTTGTTGATTTCGTTCGTCGTGCCAATATTGCCATAATGGATGGTTGTTATCCGTCAGTAGGGCAAGCTTTAGTTCGCTGCCGCTGAAAAACAGGGGTAGGTTACAAGTATGCTTTAGATAGGTATGTTCGATTCCTCGAGTACGAGTTCGAATAATCCTATCTTGATTCTCATGGCTGGTTTTCTTACTGGTGCTATTTAAAGACTCATCGAGTAAGCGAGCCACAATATTGTTGTCGCTTACCTTGATGGTTCTTAGAAATTTGACCGCGTTGTTCTCATAAGATTCGTCGATACCCAAAACACGAAATTCAACCGCTTGGTTAACATCGTTTTCTTGGGACTTTTCGATAAGCTCTGAGAACTTAACGCTGATGATCTCGCCGAGGTTGTATCGAAAGGCGCTCGGTACTTTGAACTTTGCACCCGACGGGGAGATATCAACCGTTACACCATGTAGGCTTTGCCCTTTCGATGTGGTGATCTCGACCTGCGAGCTAATCTTGAGTCTGTTCTCTTGGCGTTTTAAGTCGTAACCTAGGTTAATAGCTTCCGCTTCGTACGGGCTATTGGCGCTAGTAATGTCGTGGTTACCTTGAGAAGATGTTTTAACAACGCTCAGAGGCTGAGTTCGCGGAGTCATTACTAACTCCCATGCGCCTTCTGTGTAACCTTTAAACTTTTTCGTACCACGTTGATATGCGTTTAAAGCGATATCATCGAGCCAGTGCTTACGGCCATCGAGAGTGAACTGACGACACTCATTATCAATACGCCCGCGTAAATCAATGCTCTTTGTACACGGAGCCATGATACGATTCAGTTCCATTTTAACGAGCAGCTTCAGAGACGGCGATTCCCCTTCTGTCATTTGAGAAAGAAGGAATTCGAAATCTTCGGCGTGGTAAGCCGGGATTAAACGTTCTGCTACAGATAGAATTTCAGATTGCTGCATACTTTTCTTGTTAGAATGGACGGTGCGTTTATGTTATCGACTAGTTTAAATCGATCTTTAAGTATAAGTGGTATGACTGCAACTTTTATTTTCATCCGTACGGTCAAATAAGTCACAAATTGACAACATCATTGTGTAATTGAGTAAATTATTGAGGTTTTATGGCGAAGGCAAAGCGAGCTTATGTGTGTAATGACTGTGGTGCCGATTTTCCACGTTGGCAGGGGCAGTGCAATGCATGTGGTGCTTGGAACACGATTACAGAAGTTAGGTTAGCCGCTTCACCTCAGGTCGCACGTAATGAACGATTGAGTGGTTATGCGGGCGGTGCAACTGAATCTTCGGTTCAAACGCTGTCAGAAATCGATCTGCAAGAAGTCCCACGTTTTAGCAGTGGCTTTAAAGAGCTAGACCGCGTACTTGGTGGTGGTGTCGTACCGGGTGCTGCGATCCTGATTGGTGGTAACCCGGGTGCCGGTAAATCAACGCTGCTATTACAAACCATGTGTCAGCTTTCTTCTCAATTACCGACTCTCTATGTAACCGGGGAAGAATCTCTGCAACAAGTCGCGATGCGTGCGTCTCGACTTGGATTGCCAAAAGAGCACCTAAAGATGCTCTCAGAAACGAACGTGGATAAGATTTGTCAGGTTGCAGAAAAAGAACAACCTAAGATCATGGTTATCGACTCGATCCAAGTTATGCACGTTGCGGATGTTCAATCTTCTCCGGGCAGTGTTGCACAGGTTCGTGAATCGGCAACCGCATTAACGCGCTACGCAAAACAGAATAACGTTGCTGTGTTCTTAGTTGGACACGTAACTAAAGACGGCACCTTAGCAGGGCCAAAAGTACTTGAGCACATTATTGACTGTTCTGTTTTATTAGATGGCGGAACCGATAGCCGTTTTAGAACGCTACGCAGCCACAAAAACCGTTTTGGTGCAGTGAATGAACTGGGTGTGTTTGCGATGACAGGCCAAGGGCTAAAAGAAGTCAGCAACCCATCCGCTATCTTCTTGTCTCGTGGTGAAGAAGAAACCTCGGGCAGTTCTGTCATGGTGGTGTGGGAAGGGACGCGTCCACTTCTTGTCGAAATCCAAGCGCTGGTGGATTATTCACAGCTGGCTAACCCACGTCGCGTCGCTGTCGGCCTAGAGCAAAACAGGCTTTCTTTGTTATTAGCGGTGCTGCATAAACACGGCGGCTTACAAATGGCTGACCAAGATGTGTTTGTGAATGTCGTCGGTGGTGTTAAAGTAACCGAAACCAGTGCTGATCTTGCGTTGGTGATGGCTCTACTTTCTAGTTTCAGAGACCGCGCATTACCAAAAGATGTGGTGGTATTTGGAGAAGTAGGCCTAGCGGGTGAGATTCGACCTGTACCGAGCGGACAAGAGCGTTTAAATGAAGCATTTAAACACGGCTTTAAGAAAGCGATTGTACCGGCGGCTAACATGCCTAAAGGTGGCATTCCAGGAATGCAGATCCACGGTGTGAAAAAATTATCGGAAGCAATTAATGCTTTTGATGAGTTGTAATTGAACTCACTTCAGCTACTCTATACAGCAGCAATTCAGCCTAACCTTAACGCCGATTAGGCTTTAGGTTAGCACTATAATTAACAATCATTTAGATTGTTACTACTGAGTGCCTTTTTCTATATGTTAGAAAAAGGCAAAGTTTTTTAGTCCCAAATGCATGCAAAGCTATCAGTCTTCACAGATTGTGATATACTCTGCGCGCATTTTATATCCTATTAACAGAGTAAGACAATGGCAGATTTATCGAAATACAGAAACATTGGTATTTTCGCGCACGTTGATGCGGGTAAAACAACTACCACTGAGCGTATCCTTAAGCTAACTGGTCAAATCCACAAGACTGGTGAAGTACATGATGGCGAATCAACGACTGACTTCATGGAACAGGAAGCTGAGCGCGGTATTACTATCCAATCAGCAGCTGTAAGCTGTTTTTGGAACGATCACCGTCTAAACGTTATCGATACTCCTGGACACGTTGACTTCACAGTTGAAGTATACCGTTCTCTTAAAGTTCTTGATGGCGGTATCGGTGTATTCTGTGGTTCTGGTGGTGTTGAACCTCAATCAGAAACTAACTGGCGCTACGCTAACGAATCAGAAGTATCTCGTCTGATCTTCGTTAACAAACTAGACCGTATGGGTGCAGACTTCTACAACGTTGTTGACCAAGTTAAAAACGTTCTAGGTGCAACTCCTCTAGTAATGGTTCTACCAATCGGCCGTGAAGACGAGTTCGTTGGTGTTGTAGACCTACTAAGCCGTAAAGCATACGTTTGGGATGACACTGGTCTTCCTGAAAACTACGAAATCAAAGATGTTCCAGCGGACATGGTTGATGACGTTGAGCAATACCGTGAAGAGCTAATCGAAACTGCTGTAGAGCAAGACGATGACCTAATGGAAGCTTACATGGAAGGTGAAGAGCCTTCTATTGAAGACGTTAAGCGTTGTATCCGTAAAGGTACTCGTGATATCGCATTCTTCCCAACGTTCTGTGGTTCTGCGTTCAAGAACAAAGGTATGCAACTTATCCTTGATGCTGTAGTAGATTACCTACCAGCACCAACTGAAGTTGACCCTCAGCCTCTAATGGATGAGAACGGTGAAGAAACTGGCGAACACGCTATCGTTTCTACAGATGAGACTTTCAAAGCGCTTGCATTCAAAATCATGGATGACCGCTTCGGTGCTCTAACTTTCGTTCGTATTTACTCTGGTAAACTGAACAAAGGTGACACGATTCTTAACTCATTCACTGGCAAGACTGAACGTGTTGGCCGTATGGTTGAGATGCAAGCTGATGACCGTAACGAACTAACTAGCGCACAAGCTGGTGACATCATTGCGATCGTTGGTATGAAGAACGTGCAAACTGGTCACACTCTATGTGATCCTAAGCACCAAGTAACGCTTGAGCCAATGGTATTCCCAACTCCAGTAATCTCAATCGCTGTATCTCCAAAAGATAAAGGCGGTTCTGAGAAAATGGGTATCGCTATCGGTAAAATGGTTGCAGAAGATCCATCTTTCCAAGTTGAGACTGACGAAGAGACTGGCGAAACTATCCTGAAAGGTATGGGTGAACTTCACCTAGACATCAAGGTAGATATCCTTAAGCGTACATACGGCGTTGACCTAACTGTAGGTGCTCCTCAAGTTGCTTACCGTGAAACTATCACTCAAGCAATTGAAGATAGCTACACGCACAAGAAGCAATCTGGTGGTTCTGGTCAATTCGGTAAGATCGATTACCGTATCAAACCAGGCGAAGCAGGTTCTGGCTTCAAGTTCAACTCTGTAGTTGTGGGCGGTAACGTTCCTAAAGAATTCTGGCCTGCAGTTGAGAAAGGCTTCGCATCTATGATGGAAAACGGCGTACTAGCTGGCTTCCCAACTCTAGACGTTGAAGTTGAACTTTTCGATGGTGGTTTCCACGCAGTCGATTCATCTGCTATCGCATTTGAAATCGCAGCGAAAGGCGCATTCCGTCAATCTATGCCTAAAGCTGGTGCGCAACTTCTTGAGCCAATCATGAACGTTGACGTGTTCACTCCAGACGATCACGTTGGTGATGTTATCGGTGACCTTAACCGTCGTCGTGGCATGATCAAAGATCAACAAGCTGGCGTTACTGGTGTTCGTATTAAAGCTGACGTACCTCTTTCTGAGATGTTCGGCTACATCGGTCACCTACGTACTATCACTTCTGGTCGTGGCCAATTCTCTATGGAATTCGCACAATACGCACCATGTCCAACTAACGTTGCTGACGAAGTGATTGCAAAAGTTAAAGCAGAAAAAGAAGCTGGTAAGTAATTAGCCCTTTTCTCAATTAGCTAAAAAAGCCCCGCAAGTGAAAGCTTGCGGGGCTTTTTATTGGTTCATCGCGGCTTTC